>DATNJE010000123.1:0-3171 GCA_035604095.1 Terriglobales bacterium | reverse complement strand
GACGACGAGAAGACTGCCCGCCTCACTTTCGGGATGGGAATCGCCTTCGCCGGAGTTGCCGGGGCCCTGCTGGCCACGCTTTTTTCTTTCGACCCTGACTTCGGGCGTCCCTTTTTGCTGCGCGCGTTTGTGATCATCGTGCTGGGCGGCCTGGAATCGGTCTCCGGCGTGGCGCTGGGGGCCGTGATCCTCGCCGTGGTCGAGACCTTCAGCATTCTTTTCGTTCCCGCCCAGTACCAGCCGGCGATCTCATTCGGCATGCTGGTGGTAGTGCTGGTGGTGCTGCCCGGCGGCGTCGCCAGCCTGTGGGCGAGAAGGCGCCGGCTGGCATGAGCACCGCCGCCTTCGCTCCATCCCCTCTGGAGACACGCATCCGGCTCGTGTTTCCCTGGCTGCTGCTGGGCGTGCTTGCGTTCCTTCCGACCGCCGGACTCACGCCCAACATCATCCGTCTTCTGTTCATCACCTTCGTTTGGGTGACCACCAGCCTGGGCTGGAACCTGCTGGGCGGGTTCACCGGCCAGGTCTCCTTCGGCTTTGCCGTCTTCTACGGACTGGGCGCCTACAGTGCTGCGCTGTTGATCGACCGCGGCGTGAATCCCTACCTCTCCTTCCTGGCTGCGGGCCTGATCCCGGCGCTGGCCTCGGTCTTCATCGGATTGCCGACCTTCCGCCTGCGCGGACCTTATTTCGCCATCGCCACCATCGGCGTCAGCGAGGCCACCCGCGTCATCATGAACAACCTGGCCATCACCGGTGGGGCCAGCGGCTTCCGCATCATGGAGCACCGGCCATTCCACCAGGTCGACCATTACTACACGGCGCTGGGCATGGCGGCCTTGGCGGTGGCCGCGTCCTTTCTCATCATGCACAGCAAGTTCGGGATGGGCTTGCGAGCCATCAAGCAGGACGAGGACGCCGCCGCCGACCTCGGCGTTAACCCCTACTCCTACAAGCTGGCGATCCACGCCGTGGCGGCCGCCTTTACCGGTATTGCCGGCGGCATATTCGCGCGTTATGCCGCTTTCATCTATCCCCAGGGGGTATTTGCCTTCCAAACCAGTGTTTACATCCTGCTCATGCCGGTGATTGGCGGCATCGGCACGGTCTGGGGCGCGGTTCTGGGCGCAGTGGTCTTCGGGATTGTGGAGGAGCAACTGGTGGCAAACTTCCCCCAAATCCATCTATTGCTTTATGGCGCCCTGCTTATCCTGATAATCTTGCTGGAACCCGACGGCCTTGCGGGCATGCTGGGCAAGCTCTTCCGACGACTGCGAAGATCCAAGAGGAAAAATGGCAACGCCGATTCTGGAAGTCGAGAAGCTGACGAAGTACTTCGGGGGGCTGGCCGCGGTTAAAGACGTCAGCTTTGCGGTGCCGGAACAGCACATCTACGGCTTCATCGGTCCCAACGGCGCCGGCAAGACCACGCTGTTCAGCATGATCGCGGGTGCGCTGCAGCCCTCCGCGGGACACATCCGCTCTCGCGGCAAGGACGTCACCGGCCAGCGGCCCTTCAGCCTAGTCAAGTCGGGCATTGCGCGCACCCATCAGGTGGTGCGCCCATTTCGCGCCATGACCGTGCTGGAGAACGTGCAGGTGGCCTCCCACTTCGGTCGCAAGAACATCACCCGCACCGCGGCGGCGCGCGATTACGCCATGCAAGTGCTGGCCCGGGTTGGACTCGACCACCGGGCCGACGCGCTGGCAGCCAACATTTCCCTGGGCGACCAGAAGCGCCTGGAACTGGCGCGCGCCCTCGCCACCGACCCCGAACTCCTGCTCTGCGACGAGATTTGCGGTGGTCTCAGCCCCACCGAGACCCGCACCATGCTCGACCTGCTGCGGCGCATCCGCCAGCAGGGGACCACCATCATGTACGTCGAGCACGACGTCAAGGCCATCATGGCCGTCTGTGATCGCGTCATGGTGCTCAACTACGGCCAGAAGCTGGCCGAGGGCAACCCGCACGAGATTCAGAATGACCAGTCGGTCATCGAAGCCTATCTGGGCAAAGCCGGAAGCCAAAAGAAGGGAAGCGTTGCCTGACGGCAGCCCAGCCCCGATCCTCGACATCCAGAACCTGGAAGTGTCTTACGGCGCGGTACAGGTGCTGTGGGGCATTTCGCTTTCGGTCACGAAGGGCCAGGTGGTGTGCATCATCGGGCCCAACGGCGCCGGCAAGACCACCACGCTCAACGCCATCATCGGGGTGCTCAAGGCCAAGCGCGGCCGGATCATGCTCGAGGGCCAGGACATCGCCAGCCTGCCGCCGCACCAGCGCGTGCAGCGCCACATCGCGCTGGTCCCCGAAGGCCGCCACTTGTGGCCCGGCATGAGCGTGGAAGACAACCTCAAGATGGGGGCGTTCCCGCCCGCCTTCCGCTCCCGTGTCGTCCACAATCTCGAAGGCGTGTACGGCCTTCTCCCCAGGTTGAAGGAACGCCGCCACCAGCTCGCCGGCACGCTCTCCGGAGGCGAGCAGCAGATGTGCGCTGTCGGCCGCGGGCTCATGGCCGAGCCCCACCTGCTGCTGCTCGACGAGCCCTCGCTCGGCCTCGCTCCCATCCTGGTGGACGAGATCTTCAACTTCGTCGGCGAGATCGTGAAGCACGGCGTCACCATCCTGCTGGTGGCGCAGAACATCGACTACGCCCTGCAGGTCTCCGATTACGGATACGTCATGGAGACCGGCCGCATCGTCCTCGAGGGCTCAAGCGACATGCTGTTCGACAACCAGCACGTCCAGGAGGCCTACCTCGGCGGCGGCGCGGAAGAACCGGGCGGGCAACACGAGTCGCAGCCCGCGCAAAGCTAGGCAGGACTCACCCTGTGAACGTTCTGGGGTTGTGTGGAAGGGACGGAATCGGAACTGCATTCCGCCTTTGACTATTCCACTCGATCTTGCTGGGTCGTATTCACCCAAAACAGCTCAAAGTTGCTGAAACTATGACGGCGATGAAAGCGGTGGCCGAGGAGGTCGCCGTAGATCTCGGTTGTTTCTGGCAGCCAGAGCTGGATATGGTGCTCCTCACTGCTGTCCAAATTAGCCGGAATCGTAGCGCGGGGATGAAGGAAATCGCGGCATTTTAGGCTTGTGGTAGCGGTTCACGGGTTGAGGTTGGCCTGTCTGCTGTCCAAGTTAGTTGACCAAGAAAGTGGAATCTGCTC
>DATNJE010000122.1:0-10967 GCA_035604095.1 Terriglobales bacterium | reverse complement strand
CGCGGACGCGCCTCGTGTGCGACCAACTCTCAATGACCGATCTGTTCCGGCGCCCTCGACGGCGCCTTTTTATTTGTCTTTATTAATGCGGAGTTTCTCGAGGCATTCATGAGCGACATTTCCGGGAACGGCCACTATCTCCCATGTCCTCTTTGTGAAGGCAAGGGTCGCATGCATCCCTCCGAGCTGGCGGCCACACTGGCCGACCACGCCTTCGAGGCCCGGCTGACGGCCTGCCGGCAGCAGCTCGCGAATCCGGACGAGAGCCGGCAGAGCGATACCCCCGAGACGGCCAAGAACTTTGAACAGGAAGTATTGAAGGGGCCGGTGACGCGCATCCTGTGGCGTCGCAGCCCGAAAGAATAAGGACCAGGTGAGCTTGTGCGGCTGCCATCCCGAGCGTCGATAACGCTCCAGATTTTGCAGACCCGCGGCATCGAGTGCGCCAACCGCCCCATGAAGTCGCGGAGGATGGCGCAGACCAAGGCGCAGCGCCGGAAGTGCGGGCGTCGCGCAAATGCCGCACCCACCGTGGGATAGCTGCGCGGTGGCAGGCGGGCTGGGCTGGACGGCCGCATGCTCACCTTCACCAAGGCGGGTTTTGCTGGTCCCGCCTTAGCGGTACGGGGAGGCGGTACTTTCGCCATGACCGAGACCGAACTTCAGCAGGCAGATTCCATTCTCGGACAGTTCGACGACCAACGCGCCAACCTGATAGCCATACTCCAGGACATCCAGGGAAAGTATTTCTACCTGCCGCAGGAAGTCCTCAGCCGGGTGGCGTGCAAGCTGCGTGTTCCCTTGACCGATGTTTATCAGGTGGCGACGTTCTACCGATGTTTCAGCCTGGTGCCCCGCGGCCGGCACCAGGTGCAAGTGTGCCTGGGAACGGCATGCCATGTACGCGGCGCGCCGCGCGTGCTCGACCGCATCCTGACCGACCTGAAGCTGGGCGCACCCGGCACCACCCGGGATCGCCAGTTCACGGTGCTGACGGTGCGCTGTGTCGGCTGTTGCGGTCTGGCGCCGGTGGTACGTGTGGACGACAAAACCCATCCTCATCTGACGCAAGCCAAAGTGCGCGGAGTGCTCAACAAATACCGCCTGAGGCCGCAGGTGCAGGAAGAGGTTGCATCCGCAGAACAGACAGGAGATCGCGATGCCACGGCTCAAGTCAGTTGAAGAACTGGAGAGCTTTCGTACCGAGCTCCGCGCCACGCGCGATCCCAAGCGGCCTTGCCTGACGGTGTGCGCGGGCAGCGGGTGCACGGCAGCGGGTGCGCACGACGTCCTGGCTGGGCTGCGCAAGACGCTTGAGAAGCACGGGCTGCAGGATGCCATCGACGTCAAGAGCACCGGCTGCCACGGTTTTTGCGAACGCGGCCCGCTGATGATCGTCTGGCCGGAAGGCACCTTTTATAACCAAGTGACCGCGAGCGATGCGCCGGCGATCGTCGCCAGCGTCAGCAACGGCCACGTGCCGCTCGAAAAACTGCTATACCGCGATCCCGTCTCCGGCAAGCGCGTGATCCACGAGGAAGAAGTTCCGTTCTACGCCCGCCAGCAGCGGGTCCTGTTCGGCAACAACGGCAAAATCGATCCCAAAGACATCAAGGATTATCTCCAGGTGGGCGGCTATGCCGCGCGGGGGCGAGTGCTCTCCACCATGAGCCCCGAACAGATCGTGGACGCGGTCACCCGCTCCGGGTTGCGGGGGCGCGGGGGCGCCGGTTTCCCCACCGGCGTCAAGTGGAAGGTGTGCAGAGAAAATCCCGCGCCCCGCTACCTCATCTGCAACGGCGATGAGGGCGATCCCGGCGCTTTCATGGACCGCAGCTTGCTCGAAGGAAATCCCCACAGCGTGGTGGAAGGCATGATCATCGGCGCCTTCGCCCTGGGAGCGCAGGAAGCTTATGTGTACGTGCGCGCCGAGTATCCGCTGGCCTGCGAGCACCTGCGCGCGGCCATCGATCAGGCGGAAGAGTACGGACTGCTGGGCGACGACATCCTGGGCACCGGCATGAAGCTCCACATCCACGTGGTCAAGGGCGCGGGGGCGTTCGTGTGTGGGGAAGAGACGGCACTGATCGCCTCCCTCGAGGGCCGGGTGGGCGAACCACATCCCCGGCCCCCGTATCCCGCGCAGAAGGGCCTGTGGGGCCGGCCGACGGTCATCAACAACGTCAAGACGTGGGCCAGCGTGCCGGTGATCATCAACCGGGGCCCCGAGTGGTACGCGGGCATCGGCACCGAGAAGAGCAAGGGCACGATGGTGTTCTCTCTCGTCGGCAAGATCAACAACACCGGACTGGTGGAAGTGCCCATGGGAATCACGCTGCGGGAGATGATCTACGACATCGGCGGCGGCATCCCAGGAGGCAAGGCGCTTAAGGCGATCCAGATCGGCGGGCCATCGGGAGGCTGCATTCCCGCCAAGCTCATCGATCTTCCCATCGACTATGAGCGCTTGACCGAAGCCGGATCGATGATGGGCTCCGGCGGAATGGTGGTGATGGATGAAACCACCTGCATGGTCGATATAGCCCGCTACTTCATGGAATTTCTCGAGGACGAATCCTGCGGACAGTGCTTCCCCTGCCGCAAGGGGACGCAGCGCATGCGCCAGATCCTCACCCGCATCTGCGCCGGCAACGGAACTGAGGACGACCTGCCGCTGCTGGAAGATCTGGGCTGGCTGATGAAACAGGCATCGCTGTGCGCTCTCGGTCAAACCGCCGCCAATCCGGTGCTGACCACCCTGCGCTACTTTCGCGACGAGTATCTCGCGCATATCCGCGAGCGGCGTTGCCCGGCCAAGGTTTGCCGTGAGCTGATCTTCTACGAGATCGAACCTACGCTCTGCGATGGCTGCCACGCCTGCGTCCACGTCTGCGCCGGACAAGGCATCCTCGGCGAAAAGGGAAGTGTCCACACCATCGACCGTGCCAAGTGCACGCGCTGCGGCGCTTGCCTGGAGGTCTGCCAGCCCAAGGCGGTCCGGGTTGGCACAGGAGAACTGGTGTGCCAAAACTGACGATCAACGGCATTGAAGTCCTGGTCGAGAAGGGCACGACTGTGCTGGAAGCCGCGCGCTTTTTCGGCATTCCGATTCCCACGCTTTGCCACGACGACGGCTTGGCTCCGGCGAGCGCTTGCCGCCTGTGCGTGGTCGAGGCCCGCCGCGGACCGGAGGCGAAGAGCAAACTGCTGGCGGCTTGCAGCCTGCCGGCCGAGGAAGGCCTGGTGGTGCACACCAACTCGGCGCGGGTGCAGCGCGCGCGCCAGTTGCTGATCGAACTCTACGTCGCCACCTGTCCCTCGTCCAAGCGCATACAGGACCTGGCCTCAGCCTACGGCGTGCATGAGTGCCGCTACGACGCCGAGCACGAGGCCTGCATCCAGTGCGGTCTGTGCGTGCGCATGTGCGAGCAGCAGATGATGGCCGGGGCCATCGGCTTCGCCGGTCGCGGCGCCGATCGCCACGTGTCGCGGCCGTTCGACATGACCAGTGAGCGCTGCCGCCAGTGCGGCGCCTGCCTGTACATCTGCCCGGTCTGCGAGCTGCGCTGCGCCGGGCCTGCGGCCGAGTCGACGCTGTGCAACGGCTGTCTGAATTTTGCTCCCGTGTGTTTCCAGAGTTACAACGACGCTATGTGTTTCCTGGACCCCTGCCACGCTTGTGAACTGGCCGGTCCCCTGCGTCCAGACGTAAAGATCAAGACCCGCGCTTACGCGACGGCACTCTCAGGAGAAAAACAATGACTTACACGCGCCTGAACTCCTCAGCAGCGACGCTGACCAAGAATCGCACCGAAGATGCCGTGGTCCCCATCAGCGGCATGTGCGCCACCTGTGTGGATGGCTGCATCGGCATGTGCGAGATCGGCAAGAGCGCCTACCGCGGCGCGGAGATGATCTACCCGCAGCCCTTCGGCATCATCACCACCGCTGGCCAGAAGGACTACCCCGTGGATCTCTCGCACTTCACCATCCTGGGACGCTGCGCCGGAGCGTGGGGAATCGAGCCGGACTCGAATCGCGCTCTCTTCCCCAACGTCGATCTCGAAGTCACCCTCGGCCGCGATAACGGCATCCGCTACAAGCTGCCGTTCACGCTGGCCGCGATGGGTTCGACTAACGTGGCCAAGAACAACTGGCCCGGCCTGGCCGCCGGCGCCGCCATCACCGGCACCGGCATCGCCATCGGCGAGAACGTGGTCGGCATGGATATGGAATCGCGCTTCGAAAACGGCAAAGTTATCTCCAGCGTGGACCTGGAATGGCGCGTGAAGTGTTTCCGCGACTGGCAGACCGACGGCTACGGCGAAGTGTACGTCCAGGCCAACGTCGAGGACACCATGCTCGGCGTGCAGGAATACGCCATCAAGAAGCTGGGCGTGACGGCGGTTGAGCTGAAGTGGGGCCAGGGCGCGAAGGACATCGGCGGCGAGGTCAAGATCAAGGACCTCGACAAAGCGCAAGAACTGCAGCGGCGCGGGTATGTCGTGCTGCCCGATCCCTCGAACCCGATGGTGATTGAGGCCTTCAAGAAAGGCAGCTTCCACGAGTTCGAGCGCCACTCGCGCGTGGGCATGGTGAGCCGTGAGGGGTTCCTCAAGCGTGTGGAAGAGCTGCGCAAGTACGGCGCCAAATACATCACGCTGAAGACCGGCGCTTATCGTCCGGCCGACCTGGCGCGCGCGGTGAAGTACGCGTCGCTGGTCGAGATCGACCTGCTCACCGTGGACGCAGCGGGCGGCGGCACCGGCATGTCCCCGTGGCGGATGATGAACGAGTGGGGCGTGCCCGGAGTCGAACTGCACTCGCTGTTGCGTGAGTACCTGCTGGCGCTGCGCAACCGGGGCGAGTTCACCCCAGCGGTCGCGCTGGCGGGCGGCTACACCTTCGAAGACCAGATGTTCAAGGGATTCGCCCTGGGCGCGCCCTTCGTCAAACTGATTGGCATGGCGCGGGCGCCGCTGGCGGCGGCCATGGTAGCCAAGACCATCGGCAAGTCCGTCGAGGCGCAGAACCTGCCCATTTACATCGAGCGCTTCGGCACCACCATGGACGAGATCTTCGTCACCGCGCCCGAGCTCCGGCAGAAGCTGGGCGACCGCTTCAGCAAGCTGCCGGCGGGCGCCATCGGCATTTACACTTACTACCAGCGGCTGGCGCAGGGCCTGCGGCAACTGATGGCGGGCGCGCGCAAGTTCGGGCTGAAGTACATCGACCGTAACGACATCGCCTCGCTGACCATGGAAGCCAGCCGCATCACCGGCATCCCACACGTCAGCGATATCGATGCGGAAGAGGTGAACGAGATCCTCGACGGCGTGGCGGCCCGGTCCCTGTCCGCTGCGGACTGACCCCAGCCCCGGCGTGGCGTCCCGTAGGCGGGTCGATGGCCCGTCCTTAATCCCTTGTCGGCGTAATAATAATAAGGAGGAGGACCGAGTGGAACCGTTCCAGTATCACGTCTTCGTGTGCACGCAGGAGAAGCCGGAGGGGGTGAAGTCCTGTTCCGCCGCCTGTTCCTGGGATGTGCTTGCCGCCCTGCACCGCGAATTGGAGAAGCAAGGCGCAGCCGGCGAAGTTCAGGTCAACACCTGCGGATGCCTGGGGCTGTGCGATGAGGGTCCGGTGGTGATCGTTTATCCCGATGGCGTCTGGTACCGGGGCGTGAAGGCAGCGGACGCGCCGGAGATCGTTGCCTCACACCTGCGATCGGGCAAGCCCGTCGCGCGGCTGGTCTGGAGCGATGCCCCGGCGATGAAGGCGATGATCACGGAACATGGCAACCAGTATCGAGCCATGCTGAAGGCCAAGGACCAGGCCGGTGTCTTGCCCGACGACGTCCACGAGCTGATCCGCGGATTCATGCCCAGCCGTGCGATCTTGACGGCGCTGGAGCTGGACGTCTTTACGGCGGTAGCAGACGGCGCTGCCGCGGACCTGGTTGCCCAGAGGATCCAAGCCAGCCGGCGAGGCACAGAGATGCTTCTCAACGCGCTCGCCGCCCTGAAGCTGCTGCGCAAGGAGAATGGAATCTTCCGCAACACGCCGCTCAGCGCGCGTTTCTTCGCGGACGCCTCGCCGGACAGCGCCCGCAAAGCCCTGCTGCACACAGCCAATGTCTGGCGTCCTTGGTCCAATCTGACCGCGTCGGTGCTCGCGGGAACGCCGGCGCCAAGAACGGGGGATGGCGAATGGGCAAACACCTTTATCGCCGCCATGGACCGCAATGCCCGGGAGAGATCTCAGGCAGTGGTGAACACCGTGGGAGCGGAGGGCGTCCGCCGCATCCTCGACTTGGGAGGCGGATCCGCCGCCTATTCCATCGCTTTTGCCCGGGCAAATTCCAGCGTAACGGCCGAAGTGCTGGACCTCGCAGATGTCATCCCGCTTACCCAGAAGTACATTCGAAAAGCCGGTCTCGCCGACCGCATCCACGCGCGCGCCGGCGATATGCTCCTCGATTCGCTCGGAGACGGTTTCGACCTGGTGCTGCTCTCTGCCATCTGCCACATGTTCTCACCGGAGGAAAATCGCGCTCTCTACCAGCGGGTGTACGCTGCCCTTGCTCCCGGAGGGCGCTTGCTGGTGCAGGATTTCATCCTGGAACCGGAGAAGACCGCCCCCCGCTTTGCCGCCCTGTTCTCACTGAACATGCTGGTGAGCACGCGCGGCGGCAGCAGCTACAGCGAGCCGGACTACGCGGCCTGGTTTACCGCGGCCGGCTTTCGGGAGATACGCCGGGTGCGTCTGCCGGGCCCGGCCGGAGTGATCATCGCCACTCGGGGCTGAGCCTCTGCGCAGTTCTCGCAATTCACGGTATTCTGCTTGGGTTCGCAATCCGTTGGAGGTGAGACGCATGGACCCTAAACGAGTGATCGTGGGAATCACCGGAGCCACCGGCACTATCTACGGTATCCGCATGCTCGAACTGCTGCGCACCGCCGGGATCGAAACCCACCTGGTGGTATCGAGCGCCGGGGAGATGACGCGCGCCTACGAAACCAACCTCTCGAAGGAGGAGCTGCGCGCGCTGGCCGACGTCGCCTATGACATTCACGATGTAGGCGCGGCGCTCTCTTCCGGTTCGTTCAAGACGCTGGGCATGGTGATCGCGCCCTGCTCCATGGGCACGCTGGCCGAGATCGCCACGGGCACGGCGAGTTCGCTGCTCACGCGCGCCGCCGACGTGTGTCTGAAGGAGCGGCGCCGGCTGGTGCTGATGGCGCGCGAGACCCCCCTGCACCTCACCCACCTGCGCAACATGGTCGCGGCAACGGAGATGGGCGCGATCGTGTGTCCGCCGGTCCCGGCGTTCTACGCCAGGCCACAGACCTTGCAAGACATGGTTGATCACACGGTCGGAAGAGTTCTCGATCTTTTTGATATTGACGCGCCAGTAGTGAAGCGGTGGGGTGGATTGCATGAGCCTTACTCGCTCACGCATCCCGCCGAGGGCGAGGACTTGGAGAAGATCAAGGCGTCGTAGAGCCAGGAGCTGGTGATCTCAAGAAACCGCTGGTGTACTTGAAGGAACGCAAGCTGGCGACGGAAAAACCACGCTGCGAGAGCGAGGACGGGAGGATGGCATCGCTTCGTAGGCTAGGACGGGAACCTCTTTTCCCTTGACTCTCCTCCAGTGACGAGAGGAGAATGCGCCCCGCATCGCCTCCCGAATTTCCAGCTACTCCCCTGAGGCGACATCCCAGGTTCGCTAGATCGGTCGGGCTCCCGAGCGAAGCAAATGGAAAGTCGTCGCGTGGTCGCGAGCGACTGCGTCAGAGTCAAACTTTCTACCCGGAAATCCGGAAAAAGAGGAGACCATCCGGAGGGACGACTCATTCGGAGCCCTGAACAACCCCGAAACCAGCAACGAAAAACAGCGCACAGCATAAGGAGAAATCCGCCATGAGGTCAGTTACCGGTGTTTTAGTGTTTTCGCTCACCCTGCTCACCTGTGCCGTATTTGCGTCCCCTCCCGCCTCAGCCGCAACCTGCGCGAGCCTCACCAGCCTGTCGCTGCCGAACACGACGATTACACTCGCCCAACCCTATGCTGCCGGCGATCCCGTGACCGGCACCACCAAGGCCCCCGTCGGTCTCTGCCGGGTGGCGGGCACCGTCAAGCCAGGGCCCAACTCGAACGTCCACTTCGAAGTCTGGATCCCAACCGACGGAAGCTGGAACGGCAAGTACCAGCAGGTCGGCAACGGCGGCTTCGCTGGTTCAATTCAGTATTCCGCCGTCGCCAACGCGGTTTCGCGCGGCTATGCTGCTGCATCAACCGACGATGGCACCTCCGGTCCACCCAGCGGAGCGCCAACGTTTATCGGGAATACCGATGTCCTGCTTGACTATGGATACCGCGCCATCAAGGTGACCACCGACGACTCGAAGGCTGTCATCAGGGCGCTGACCGGCCACAAACCGCGCTACTCCTATTTCGTGGGTTGCTCGGACGGAGGCCGTGAAGCGTTGAAGGAAGCCCAGCGCTACCCCGACGACTTCAACGGCATCATCGTGGGGTCGCCCGTCAACGACCAGGTCGGGGAGTTCGGCTCATCCTACCTCTATGATATGGAGGTAACCCTCAACGGCCCGCAAACCGCGGGTGTTCCGGACGCCTACATTCCATCGAGCAAGTTCGCCTTGCTGAGCACTCCGGCGCTGGCCAAGTGTGTCGGCAAAGATGGCGGCGTGGCCACCGATGCATTCCTCAGCGACCCGCGGCAGTGCTTCTTCGATCCTGCCGTCGCCGAGTGCACGACGGGCCAGGATCCCAGCACCTGCCTGACGCCGGCTCAGGTCGAGGCGGCGAGAAAGATTTATTTTGGGCCTCACAACCACCGTGGAGAGCTGCTCTTCCCTGGTTATGAGCCCGGCGGCGAGTCGGCTACGGGCGATTGGAGCACATGGATATCGGGCAGCTCACCCAGTGCCCCCGGCGCGCAATATGGGCTCGGCTTTGGTTTCGGCTGCGACCTGATGCAGGGGGTTACGAGCTGCAACTACCTCAGCATCGACGTCGACCAGCAGGATGCCACCGCCCGCAAGACCCTTCAGCCCATCCTCAGCTCCGTCGATCCCGACCTGAGTCCATTCAAGCGCCACGGCGGCAAAATGATCCAGTATGCGGGATGGGCGGATACCGCCATCGCGCCCGAGAATGGCCTCAACTACTATTGGGCGGTTGAGCAGACCATTGGCGATCCCCACGATTTCTACCGGGTCTTCATGGTGCCGGGGATGGCGCATTGCAGCGGCGGAGCCGGTCCCAACTCGTTCGGAAACGGCACCGCCAATGGGCCGGTCATCGACGCGGAACACGACGTGTTGAAAGCCCTGGAGCGCTGGGTAGAGGAGGGAATCGCTCCACGTAAGATTATCGCAACCCATTACGTGAACAACGCTGCGGCGCAGGGCGTTGCATTCCAGAGGCCGCTGTGCCCCTACCCGAAACGTGGCGAGTACGTTGGAAGTGGCGATCCGAACGACGCATCCAATTTCAAATGCGTTAACCACTATGACGATTTCGACCCCAGGAACATCGGACCGCAAGTCGCTTATCATGATCACGATCACGATCACGATCGCGATCACGACGATCACAAGTAGTGACGGGATGTAATCGGCAACCGGCGCGCATCGCAACGTGCGCGCCCTGCTTTTGAAGACCTTTGCAAGCGGCGGTTGTTTTTGTAACGGCCGAACTCTGCCCGGCCCCCTTCCACTCCCTCGCGCCCTCACCGCACACGCATTCTGTAATCGACTAAGTGCCGGTTTTGCGCGCCGGCGCCGCCGGGGCCAGGGCCGACAAGAGGGTGGCGCCTATCGGCGTCCCCAGCCCGCTACAGGCATCCCACCCCGGGCCGGCGGTATACGCGCCGTTGTTGCCGGAGGTGATGTCGTCGAACGCCCCCGCTTTGGTTGCTGCGCCGTAGAGCAGGGGGTTAGCGTAACCAACGGGGGTTTGGAGCTTCTGATTGATGCGAGCGATGAGCCCCGCCCAGAGAGGAGCCACCGCGCTGGTACCCCCGATGACGTCCGGCTGGCCGTCGACCCGGGTTACATATCCGGTGGCCGGATCCGCGTCTCCCGCCACGTCGGGTACGCCTCTGCCGACGTGGTTCCCCGGGTTGGCGGAGGGCGGAACCTTGGCTCCGGCCTGAAACGTGGGAAGAGCAAAGAAATCGCTGATTCCGCCCCCGGTTGCCCCATCATTGGTTGCGAGATCGTTCCACACCGTCTCGCTGGAGATGGTGTTGCCGGAAGCCGTCAAACGAGTGCCTCCGCAAGCCAGGGCGTAGGGACTCGAAGCGGGGAAGTCGACATGCTGCAGATTGTCGGTGACGCCGTCGGTTGAGCCATCATCCCCGGCGGCGACGCAAACGGTTACTCCCAAGGCGGCGGCAGCCTGGAATGCTTCGTCCATCGACGTCATGGCCTGGGATGTCCAGGAAGATTCGGGGCCGCCCCAACTGATCGATACCACCGAGGGCTGATTGGTCTTGTCGTGGATGGCCGTGGTGATCGCATCGAGGAATCCGGCGTCGGTGTTGGGAGCGAAATAGACGACAATTTTCGCTCCCGGGGCCACCGCGCCCGCGACCTCGATGTCCAGCATCACTTCACCATCGGGCCCGCCGGGATCGCCCGTCGGCTGGTTCTTCCCCTGATCGACGGATACCGCCGAGACCGTGGGAGTGGTTGACAGATTGAGCTGCTTGAAATAACTGGTCAGGTCGGCAGGCTTGTAACCGCCTCCCAACTCAATCAGCGCGATGCACTCTCCGGAGCCGTCCGCCCCACCTGGAAAGCTGTACGCAGTTGCGACCTGCAAGGGCGTGTAGGACACGCTGGTGGCGTGGGCCCGCACTCCGCTGGCGTCCTTGCGCCGGCGAAAATGAGGCTTGGCCTGCGGCCGGTTGTCGAGGCCGAACACTCCCTCGATC
>DATNJE010000121.1:0-10158 GCA_035604095.1 Terriglobales bacterium | reverse complement strand
CGGTCGGCGCGCACCAGCATGTCCTTGATGGCTTTGGCCAGGCTCTCGTACACGTGCGACGGCGAGTTCTCGAAGGCCGACTCGTGCCGCTTGGGCAGGATCCAGGTCTCGAAGGGGAAGCGCGGCGCGTAGGGGCCCATGGTCACGAAATCCTTGTTCTCCGAGACCACGCGGGTGTTGTCCGAGAGCTCCTGCAGGATGATGTCGCAGAAGACGCAGCGCTCTTTGTAGATGTAGTACTGCTTGGCGCCTTCCAGCTCCTCGATCACCTGCTTGGGGAGAATGGGCAGGGCGATCAGTTGCGAGTGGGCGTGCTCCAGCGACGCGCCCGCCGGCTCGCCGTGGTTCTTGAACAGCAGGATGTATTTGAAGCGCTTGTCCTGCCGCAGGTCGAGGATGCGGTCGCGCATGGCCCACAGCACGTCCTCGATGCGCTTCTCGGGCAGCGTGGCCAGGGTGGCGTTGTGGTCGGGGGTCTCGATGATGACCTCGTGCGCGCCCACCCCGTTCATCTTGTCGAACATGCCCTGCGCCTGGCGGTTCATGCCGCCTTCGATCCCCAGCGCCGGGAACTTGTTGGGAACCACGCGGACGGTCCAGCCGGGGCTGTCGCGCTCGACCGAGGGGCCGCCGTTCTTGTTGGGACGGAAGGCCAGCACCTCGGGCGGCGTCTTCGACTCGTTGCCGTAGCAGAACGGGCAGAAGCCGCCCTTCATCTTCACCTGGTCGCGGGAGAAATCGCTGGGACGCTTGGCCCGGTCGGTTGAAATAATGACCCACCGGCCGGTGATGGGGTCTTTTCTCAGTTCAGGCAAGGTTAGGAGTCCTTTCGACGGGAGCCTGCTCGTCTATCTTACGACACCGGGAAGGCATTCTTGAAGAGGGTAAATTCCGGATCGGCTCCATCAAGTATATAGATGCTCAAGATGTCAAAACGATGGGCCGGGCTGCCGGAGACCCGGCGCATGTACTCGTGGGCCATCCCGCGCAGGTCGCGCTGCTTTTCCACATCCACCGCCGCCTCGGCCGGCTTGACCTCGCGGGTGGTGCGGGTCTTGACCTCGATGAAGCACAGCACCTCGCCGTCCCAGCCCACCAGGTCGATCTCGCTCGGGCGCCGGCGGGAGCGGTAGTTGCGGGCCACGATCACGTAGCCCATCCGCCGCAGGTAGAAGTAAGCCTCCTCCTCGCCGCGCCGCCCGGTCACGAGATGCGGCGGCTGCTCCGGCGGACGCAACGTCAGCTTGGCCGCCTTGTCTAGCGCCCGAACGGCGAGGTGGGTGACGCGTCCCGACACGGCGAGCATTCTAACCCGCCGCGTCAGACTACACACAAGTGACTTTGGTCTAGTGGCTCAGTGGGTTGGACGATTCTGGGCCGCGCTTCACGCCCGATACGCTTCTTCCAGGCGCTTGATATCGATCTTGTCCATCTGCAGCATCGCCTTCATCACCTGACCCGCCTTCTTTCGGTCAGGATCGCCCATCAGTTTGCCCAAAATGGTCGGGATAATCTGCCAGGTCACACCGTACTTGTCGGTCAGCCAGCCGCACCGGCTCTTTTCTCCGCCGGCGGAGAGCTTCTCCCACAGATCGTCCACTTCTCCTTGCGTCTCGCAATTCACGAAGAGAGATATGGCAGGAGTGAAGTTGAAGACCGGCCCGCCGTTCAGGGCGATGAATTTCTGGCCATCGAGCTCGAAATTCACCGTCATGACCGCTCCCTTCGGCCCCGGTCCTGCTTCTCCGTAGCGGCTGATGCCGGTAATCTTCGAGTTCTTGAAAAGAGACGTATAGAACGTCGCGGCCTCCTCGGCTTGGCTGTCGAACCACAGGAAGAGAGTGATTTTCTGCATACGGTCTCCTTGGATGCGCAATCGGGGGTTAGAATCACAGTGCCGGACGGTTCTACTTTCCTTCCAAGTCCACCGTCTTCACCGGCACGTCCCAATGCGCCTCGAGAATTTCGAACCGCCGCTGTTCCTCGCGCACGTAGGTTTCCTGGTCGGGGAATAACTGCTTCTTCAGGGCGTCTTCGTCGGAGGGCTCATTGGCGACGGTGGCGTTCTTGAAAACGATGGTCACGCGGAAATCCCAGCGGCCGTCTTCGGTGGCGTGGTAGCGGGGCTGGTCCATCCAGACTTTGAGCATCCGTCCCATCTCGACCTGCTTCTTCAGGATGGGGTAATGGTTCTTCTTGAACAGCCGCAGAAACTCGTCCGCGTGCCCCCACTTGGCCTTGTAGTAGTACTCGACGACGAACGGCTTTCCCTCAGCGGACGCCATTTGCGCCAACCCCATCGTCGAACCCACCGCCAGCAGAGCCAGCGCCAGCACAAACCGCTCCATTTCCGTTCTCCTTAGTCTTTCGTCTTTGAGCTTAGTCCGATGCGAGCCCGGCGCGGCGCAAAAGACTCCGCAAGCCCCGCTCACCGGCAGCCCCGCGCTGCGTTCCGGCGATATCTCCATCGCGGTCGATGACGACGTAGATGGGAAAGGCTTTGGCCGCATACATGGCCGCGAGATTGGTGTCCTCGTTGAGGACGATCGGGCAGGACCGGGGATGTTCGGCGAGGTATTTCCTGACCGTTTTCTTCGACTCCCCTACGTCGATGGCGAGCACCACCAGGCCCTTGCTCGCGAACTCCTGATGGATGTCGTCCACCAGCTCCTGTTCGCCGCGGCAGTAGGGGCACCAGGTGGTCCAGAACTTCAACAGGACAACCTTCCCCTTGACCGACTCGTTGGTGAAGGTCTCGCCGGTGAGCGTCGTGGCCCGGAAGCGCGGCGCGGGCTCACCGTCGTCATCGCCGGCAATGGCCCAGAGCGCGGTGAGAACTACGGCGCTGCACAGCACTCCCCGGAAGATGCGGCTACGGCCTGACATGCGGGCGGAAATATACCACTTGAGGATGAGAACAATGAGAGCAAATTCAGCAGACCCACCCTCCAGGCTTGGTTCTTGGTCCGCGTCGATCCGCGGCGATCCGCGTCTATCCGCGGCGGGGAATCCGACAACAAAAAAATCGCGCCTCGCAGGGCGCGATCGTTGAAACGTCCGGCTCCTACTGTGGCGCGGCCGCGGCTTTCAGGTCTTTGTTCTTGAGCACCTGGATGGAGCGCCGCAACTGCTCGTCCTGTTTCTGGCGTTCCTCTTTGCGGAATTCCTGGTCGGCGCCGTTATCCTGGTCCTCGTCCGGCAGGACGACATCGGCGTCATCGGCATCGGCCACCAGGATGTTGGGGGTAACGGCGGTGTCCTGGATGGCTTTGCCGCCGGGGGTGTAGTACTTGGCGACGGTCAGGATCAGCGCCGAGCCGTCGGCGATCTCGATCACCTTCTGCACCCCGCCGGTGCCGAAGGTCTTGTCGCCGACCACGTCCGCGCGCGCGTTCTCCATCACCGCGGCGGCCACGATCTCAGACGGCCCGGCGGTCCCGCGATTGACCAAGACCACCAGCGGCACATCGGTTACGTCCTTCTGCGGATCAGCGTTGAAGGTTTCTTTAGAGAACTTCTGCCCCTGCAGGTAGGTGATCATGCCGTGGTTGAGGAACAGGTTGGCGGCGGCGATGCCTTCATTCGCCTCACCCATGGAACAGTCCCGCAGGTCGAGGATGAACTTGTGCGCGCCCTGTCTCTGCAGCGCCTTGACGTCGGCGGCGATCTCCTGCGCCCGCCCTTTGGTGAGCGCGTAGGGACGCACATAGCCGATGCCATCCTCCAACATCTTCTCGCTGACCTGCGGCAGAGCGATCAACTCGCGGGTGACGGTGACCTTCTGCGGCTCGGCGCGCCGCGCCCGCACCACGGAGAAGCTCACGTTCGACCCCGGCTGGCCGGTAAGCAGGGCGGTGACCTCGGCCAGCGACATCTCGTGCGTACTCTTGCCTTCGATGGACTCGATGATGTCGGCGTTCTCCATGCCGGCCTTGTCCGCCGGCCCACCCGGCACCACCGAGATCACGGCCGCGTAGCCGAAGCGTTTGGAGATGGTGGCGCCGATCTCGCCCTTGGCATCCCCCTTGTGCTGCTTGTACATTTTGTACTCGGCCGGACTCAGGTAGCTGGAGTTGGCGTCCAGCGATTCCAGCAGCCCGTGCAGAGAGCCGTCAGTAACGCTCTGGATGTTGGGCTCTTCCACGTACTCGCTGCGGATGCGGGAAAGCACCTCGCTGTAGACGCCGAGCTGGCGGTAAGCGCCGTCGTCGGTGGAAGCCTTCACTCCCAAGCCGCCCGCGACGGCGAACAGAACGATTCCCAGGGATACGGTGACGATCAGGATCTTCAATGCCTTGGACATAGTTAAGCAGTCTTCTCTGGTGAGCTCACTTTTGTGAGGATTTGCCTGATTATACCTCTTCGCCGGAATCCCCGGAGCGGCTGTCGACCTCACTTAAGTACTAAGACGCTACCGGAGGCGCTTTCGTTTCATCCCGTGGCGGAATTTTCGTCGGCGTGGGGCCGGCATCACCGTGAACGCCTGGCTGTATAAATCTTGATTATGGTACCCAAATAAGTATCAATTGGACTTATCATCAATACGACGTAAGCTAAGTACTTCCCCAGCCAGCGGTGGCCTGCTGGGGAAGCTCCAGGAAACAACGAGGGGATAGCCATCCTTAAAATGATGGCTGTTTGTGTCTATGGCGGCGGATAAACGGCGGTCCAGCGCGGCGATCACCGACGGCGCAAGCCGCGCGCCCGCACGTGCCATGTTGAAGGCGGTGGGCTTTACCGACGACGAGTTACGCCGCCCGATCATCGGCGTGGCCAATACCTGGATCGAGATCGGCCCCTGCAATTACCACCTGCGCCACCTCGCCGAGTGCGTCAAGCAAGGCGTCCGCAAAGCCGGCGGCACACCCATGGAGTTCAATACGGTCTCGATCTCCGACGGGATCACCATGGGCTCGGAGGGAATGCGCGCGTCGCTGGTGAGCCGCGAGGTAATTGCCGATTCCATCGAACTGGTGGCGCGCGGCAACCTCTTCGACGGCGTGGTGGCGCTCTCCGGCTGTGACAAAACTATTCCCGGCACGGTGATGGCGCTGGCTCGGCTCAATGTTCCTGGGCTGATGATTTATGGCGGCTCCATCGAGCCGGGTCGCTTCCAGGGGCACGACGTCACCATTCAGGATGTGTTCGAAGCCGTGGGCGCGCACGCCAGCGGGCGCATGACCGACGCCGAACTCGCCGATATCGAGAACCACGCCTGTCCGGGCGCCGGCGCATGTGGCGGACAGTTCACCGCTAACACCATGGCCACGGCCACCGAATTCCTGGGCATTTCGCCGATGGGCAGCGCCAGCGTTCCGGCGACTGATCCCAAGAAAGATGACGTCGGGTTCCAGGCCGGGGTGCAGATCATGGAGCTGGTGAGGCGCGATCTGCGGCCGTGCGCCATCCTCACGCGCAACGCACTCGAGAACGCCATTGCCAGCGTGGCCGCCAGCGGCGGTTCGACCAACGCCGTGTTGCACCTGCTGGCCATCGCGCGGGAAGCCGGCATTGAGCTTTCCATCGACGACTTCGACCGCGTCAGCGCGCGCACGCCGCTGCTGGCCGATCTCAAGCCCGGCGGCCGCTTCGTGGCCACCGATCTTTATCGCGCGGGCGGCATTCGACTGCTGGCGCAGCGCCTGAAGCAGGCCGGCGTTCTGCACTCCGAGTGCATGACAGTTACGACTAAGACCATCGGCGAGGAAGCTAGCGCAGCCGTCGAGACGCCGGGACAGGAAGTCGTCCGCCCGCTGGATCGTCCGCTGAAGCCGACCGGCGGCCTGGTGATCCTGAAGGGCAATCTCGCGCCCGAGGGCTGCGTGGTAAAGATCGCCGGGCACGACATGCAGAATTTCCGCGGACCGGCGCGCGTGTTCGATCTCGAAGAGGACGCCTTCGCCGCGGTGCAGCAGGGCCGCATCCGCGCCGGCGACGTGGTGGTGATCCGCTATGAAGGGCCGCGCGGAGGCCCAGGCATGCGCGAGATGCTGGCCGTCACCGGCGCCATCTCGGGCGCCGATTTGGGCGACAAGGTCGCGCTGCTCACCGACGGACGCTTCTCCGGCGCTACCCACGGCCTGATGGCCGGGCACGTTGCGCCGGAAGCAGCCCGGGGCGGAGCCATCGCCGCCGTGCGCGATGGCGATATGATCGTCCTCGACATCCCAAAGCGGCAGCTCCGGGTGGAGCTTTCCGACGAGCAGCTCCGTTCGCGCATGGAGAAGTGGAAGGCTCCTGCGCCGCGGTATCCGAGCGGAGTGTTCGCCAAGTACGCGGCCAGTGTTTCTTCGGCGTCGCAGGGCGCGGTGACGGGATGAAGCGGCTCTTGGCCGTTGGCTCTTGGCTTTTCGCCGAGCGGGTTTGGCCAAGAGCTAAGAGCCAAAAGCCGGATTCCAATCCGCGTCCATCCGCGTTCATCCGCGGCGAATGAAGTTTGACAGTTCTTGAGAGGGTGACAGCCATGACCAAGACCGGCAGCGAGATCATTTGGGAATGCCTGGTGCGCCAGGGAGTGAAGCACGTGTTCGGCTATCCCGGCGGCGCCATCCTTCCTGCGTACGACGCCATGACGCGCTATCCCATCCACCACATTCTGGTGCGGCACGAGCAAGGCGCTACGCACATGGCCGACGGATACGCGCGCGCCGGCGGCGGCGTCGGTCTGGCCATCGCGACGTCTGGTCCCGGCGCCACCAATATGGTCACCGGCATTGCCACCGCCATGATGGACTCCTCGCCCATCGTGTGCATCACCGGGCAGGTGGGCAGCAAGCTGATCGGCTACGACGCCTTTCAGGAGACCGATATCACCGGCGTCACCCTGCCCATCACCAAGCACAACTACCTGGTCACGCACGCGGATGAGGTCGCGCGCACGGTTCGCGAAGCGTTCTATATCGCGGCCTCGGGC
The DNA here is from genome assembly GCA_035604095.1 of Terriglobales bacterium. Taxonomy (GTDB): domain Bacteria; phylum Acidobacteriota; class Terriglobia; order Terriglobales; family Acidobacteriaceae; genus JAHFUA01. The sequence goes on along the minus strand of DATNJE010000121.1, from coordinate 3,245 downwards.
CGGCCGGGGCCGGTGCTGATCGACATCACCAAGGACGCGCAGCAGAGTTCCTGCGAGTTCGACTGGGAGGCCGCGGCGCCGCAACTGCCCGGCTATCGTCCGGACCTCTCGCCCAACCCCGAGGACTACGACCAGGCGTTCGCGCTGATCAACAGCGCGCAGCGTCCGATAATCCTGGCTGGGCACGGCGTGATCATCTCCGGGGCGATGCACGCGCTGCGCAACTTTGCCGAGAAAAGCGGCATCCCGGTGACGCCCACGCTGCTCGGTCTGGGCTGTTTCCCGGCGTCCCATCCGCTCAACCTCGGCATGATGGGCATGCACGGTGAAGCCTGGGTCAACAAGGCCATCCAGGAAGCCGACCTGCTGCTGGCCTTCGGCATGCGCTTCGACGACCGCGTCACCGGCAACACCAAGACCTACGCGCCCACGGCGAAGAAGATCCACGTGGAGATCGATCCGGCGGAGATCAACAAAAACATCAAAGTCGATGTGGGGCTGGTGGGCGACCTGCGCCAGGTGCTCGAACACATGCTGCCCGACGTCGAGTCGGTGGACCGCTCCGAGTGGCGGCACCACATCGACGAACTCAAGGGCGACTCGGCAGTGCGGGACATCCAGAACCTGCCCGACGACGGCCATCTCTACGCCGCGCACGTGATCAACGACCTGTGGCGCGAGACTCACGGCGGCGCTGTGGTGGTCACCGACGTGGGCCAGCACCAGATGTGGGAAGCGCAGTACTATCACCACGAGCAACCGCGCTCGCTCATCACTTCCGGCGGACTGGGCACGATGGGCTTCGCGGTACCGGCGGCCATCGGTGCCAAGTTCGCGCGTCCGGAAGCCGAGGTCTGGGCGGTGGTCGGCGATGGCGGCTTCCAGATGACCATGGCCGAGCTGGCCACCATGGTGCAGGAGAAGATCGACGTCAAGATCGCCATCATCAACAACGGCTATCTCGGGATGGTACGGCAGTGGCAGCAGTTCTTCTACGACCGCCGCTACGCCGCCACCCCATTGACGAGCCCGAATTTCGTCAAGCTGGCCGAGGCCTTTGGCATCCGCGCCACCGGCGTGAAGCAGCGTGCGGATGTGCTTCCGACCATTCGCGACGCCCGCGAGCACCGCGGCCCGATGCTGATCGACTTCCAGGTGGAGCAGGAAGACACGGTGTACCCGATGGTTCCGGCAGGCGCCGACCTGCACAACATGATCCGCCGTCCCAACCCGATCGTGGAGACGGCGCAGGATGTTTGAGTAAAGACGTGTGAAAACCTTATGCTGAATACTTTTGTCGTATACGTGGAAAACAAACCGGGCGTGCTGAACCGGGTGGCCTCGCTGTTCCGCCGCCGCGCCTTCAACATCGAATCGCTGACGGTGGGCCACACCGACAAGCTTGGCGTCTCGCGCATGACCATCGTCGTCGATACCGACGAGCAGGGCGCGAAGCGGGTCGAAGCCAACCTGTACAAGCTGGTGAACGTGCTGCTGGTAAACAACGTCACCGGCGGCCCGACGGTCATGCGCGATTTGGCCATGATCAAGGTGGCGGCCAATCCGGAGACGCGCTCGCACCTGCTGCAGTTGGTGCACGTCTTCCGCGCGCGCGTGGTGGATGTGGCCCCGGAGTCGGTGATCATCGAGATCACCGGCACCGAGGAGAAGATCGACGGCCTGCTGGAGGTGCTGCGCCCGTTCGGCATCGTGGAGATGGTTCGCACCGGGCGCGTCGCCATGTCGCGCGGGGCCAAGGGCGCCGCGGCTGCGGCCGGCGGACCGGGCGAGCTGGCCATCCCGGTGGAGCTCCAGGACGACGAAGATGTTTCGTATTCGGTTTGAAACTGCAAAACCCGCTCTTGGCCGTTGGCCTTTGGCTCTTAGCCGGCCAAAAGCCAAGAGCTAAAAGCCTTTTTGATCCGCGTATATCCGCGTTGCATCCGCGGCGAAATGAAAGGAATAGATAATGCCTACGATCTATCACGATAACGACGCCGATCTGGCGCTGATCCAGAGAAAGAACGTCGCCATCATCGGCTACGGCTCGCAGGGGCACGCCCACGCCCTGAATCTGCGCGACAGCGGGGTGCGGGTACGCGTCGGACTGCATGCCGGCAGCAAATCGCGCGCCAAGGCGGAAGCCGCCGGGCTCACCGTGAACTCCGTCCCCGACGCCGCGAAGTGGGCCGACGTGATCATGGTGCTCATTCCCGACACCAGCACCGCAGCGGTGTACAGGGCCTCGATCCTGCCGAACCTCACCGCGGGCAAGATGCTGATGTTTGCCCACGGCTTCAACGTGCGCTTCGGCACGCTGGAGTTGCCGCAGAACGTCGACGTCACCATGGTCGCGCCCAAGGCGCCGGGACATCGCATGCGCGAGGTCTTCACCGAAGGCGGGGGAACGCCGTCGTTGCTGGCTATCCATCAGGACGCGACCGGCAACGCCAAAGCGCTGGCGCTCTCCTATGCCAAGGCTATCGGCGCCACCCGCGCCGGGGTCATCGAGACCACCTTCGCGGAAGAAACCGAGACTGACCTGTTCGGCGAGCAGACGGTGCTCTGCGGCGGTGTCAGCGCGCTGGTGAAGGCGGGGTTCGAGACCCTGGTCGAAGCCGGCTATCAGCCCGAGATCGCCTACTTCGAGTGCGTGCACGAGCTGAAGCTGATCGTGGACCTCATCTACCAGGGCGGGCTCAACTACATGCGCTATTCGGTGAGCGATACCGCCGAGCACGGCGACTACACCGGCGGGCCGCGCATCGTCACCGACGAGACCCGCAAGGCGATGCGGCAGATCCTCAAGGAAATCCAGGACGGCACCTACGCCCGCCGCTGGATCGCGGAGAACGAAGCCGGCCTCCCCTGGTTCACCAAGCAGCGCATCCAGGAGCAGAACCAGTTGGTCGAGCAGGTGGGCGAGCGCCTGCGCGCCATGATGCCGTTCTTGAAGCCGGTCTCGGTGCAGAAGGCAGAGCCGGCGCCAAAGGAGACCAAAGCCCGCGCCAGTTAATTCAGGAGTCGTACGCAGGGGAAGAAGTGGCGGAGGAGACAGCAACCCTCCGCCATTCGTGTTTTTGGCTTAGGAGACTGGAACCGATTGCGAGATGGGCCGTGTCCGCCGGCAGCGGCGCATCGCGCGCCAATCGTAGGCGTACTCCGCCCCGCACATTCGGCATACCTGATAGTGCTCTCCATCAGGGCGTTTGCGAGGCCATCCAAACTCGTGGGGGCAGCCGCTC
>DATNJE010000120.1:0-8178 GCA_035604095.1 Terriglobales bacterium | reverse complement strand
GACCATCTATCCCTCCCTCTTCGCCGGCGGCTCCGGAGTACCGGGCCCGGTCGTGGTCCCAGCCGGACTGGCCAGCACCACCGCGCCCATGATGGCGATCAGGATCAGCACCGAGGTGACCTCAAACGGCAGCAGGAAATCCCGGAAGAGCAGTTGTGCGATGGCGGTGGGCGAACCGACAAAGCGCCCGCTAAGGCCCACAGGCGCGGGATGCGGATTGCTCGTGAGCAGCGTCCACCCCAGCAGGCTGGCCAGCAGCGCCACGGCGGGGAATCCCAGCAGCTTGGCGACGCGGCTGCCGGTAGTGCGCTCCTCCTCGCCGGCGTTGAGCAGCATGATGACGAACACGAACAGCACCATGATCGCGCCGGCGTAGACGATCACCTGGATGGCGGCCAGAAATTCCGCTCCCATCAGCAGAAAGAGCGTGGCCAGCGACGCCATCACCACGATCAGCGAGAGCGCGCTGTTGATGGGGTGCCGTTGCGCCAGCAGGTTAACCGCCGCGGCCACGGCGATGATCCCAAAGACGAAGAATAGGACAAGTTGAAGCATTTATTTTTGCAGCGCCACAATCAAACTCGTGACCAGCACGTTGGCCACCGCGAGCGGGAACAGGAACTTCCAGCCGAAGGCCATCAACTGGTCATAGCGGAAGCGCGGCAGCGTGCCGCGGATCCATATGTAGAGAAAAATGAACCCAAACACCTTCAGCGCGAACCAGAAGACGGGCAGGATGGCCACCAGCCACCACGGCCCGAAGACCGGTCCATGCCAGCCTCCCAGGAACAGCAGCGTGGCGATCGACGCCACGGTGATCATGTTGGCGTACTCCGCCATGAAGAACATCGCGAACTTCATGGAGCTGTACTCGGTGTGGTACCCGGCGACCAGCTCGGTCTCAGCTTCCGGCAGGTCGAAGGGCACGCGGTTGGTCTCGGCGAACGCCGCCGCCAGATACACAAAGAAGGCGACGAACTGCCCGCGAAAGATGTTCCAGCGCGGGATCCAGGCCCACATATGGCCGCCCTGCATGTCCACGATCTCGCGCAGGTTCAGGCTGCCGGACATGATCAGCACGCCCACCAGCGACAGCCCCAGCGCGATCTCATAGCTCACCATCTGCGCGCTGGCGCGCAGGCCGCCCAGCAGCGAGTACTTGCTGTTCGACGACCATCCCGCCAGCGCAATGCCATACACCCCCAGCGAAGTGATCCCAAGGATGATGAGCAGGCCGATGTTAACGTCGGTGATCTCGAGCGGGGTGTGTACGCCATCGACCGTTACCCAGTTGCCGATGGGTACCAGCGAGATCGAGGTCAGCGCCAGCGTCAGCGACAGGATGGGCGCAGCGATGTAGAGCGGCCTGTATACGTGCGTCGGGATGAGGTCTTCCTTGAAGATGAACTTCAGCCCGTCGGCCAGCGGCTGCAGCAGTCCGAATGGCCCCACCCGCTGCGGCCCCCAGCGGTTCTGTATGTGGCCGACCAGCTTGCGTTCCAGCCATGTGGTGTACGCCACGGCGGTAAGCAGCACCACCAGCGCGATCACAATCTTGATCACGGTGACTATGACGAAGGTGGTGATGGTCAGCACTTGCTATCATCCAGCGCAAGCCAGGGATTTGTGATTTGTAATTGGTAATTTGTAATTTTTCATCGTCCGTGTGACGCGTGCTGAGGTTGTTTCGGCGTGCTTACCATTTTCAACCGCACCAAATTACAAATTACCAATTACAAATTTCGGTGGCTCAGTCCGCCTCAACCTCTTTCTTCTCATTCGGCAATCCGAGCCGGTTTTCGATGACTTTATTCAGCGCATCGGAATAACGCCCCAGCGTGCCGGAGGTGAACAGGTTGTCGTTCGAGGGCACGAGCGAGCGGTCTGCCTCCGCTTTGCCGGGCGCGAGCCCTGCGGTCGCGGTGTGGACATCGTTGCCGGAGAGCAGTTCGAGCCGGCCCACGTCGTATCCAGGCACCAGGCGCTGAATTTCTTCCAGCACCGCGAACGGGTTGAACGGGCTGACGCGCGGTTCGTAACCCTGGCGGCGGTTCCAGATCGCCTGCCGGTCCGCCTCGCCCGACTGCACGCCGCGCGACTCGCCAAAGTCGGCGCGCATTCCGCCGGGGCCCATGGGTAGAAGCTGGCGGATATCGAATCCCATCCGCTCAGCCAGGCGCACGATGATCTCCAGATCGGGCTTCACACCCTCGCAATCGCCGGCCTTGTGCAGCAGTTGCAGGTCGCCGCAAGTGTTGGTGAAGCTGCCGGATTTTTCATATGCACAGGCTGCCGGCAGTACCACTTCTGCGACGTTCGCGGTCTCGGTGAGGAACAAGTCCTCGACCACCACGAAGGTTTCCGCCAGCGCGAACGGGTCAATGTCGTAGCGCGCGAGCGGGTTCGAGCCGACCACGTACAGCGCCCGCAGCTTGTGTTCTTTCCCCGCGGCGGCCATCTGCTCGAGATTCATGCCGGGCTGTTGCGGAACCGACTTCCACGGTTCACCGAAGCGCGGTGCCTCACTCAGCGGCAAGTACCCAGGAAGCAAGTCGGGATAGAGGCCCATGTCGGCGGCGCCGCGCGAGTTGGCATAGTCGCCCAGGCAGATGAACTTTGCGCCCGCAGCCACGGCAGTCCGAACCAGCCCGGCAAACTCCTGTCCGCGCATTTCCGATCCGAAGATGACGACCAGATTCTGCTCGCTCTGCAGCTTCTCGCGGAAGCTCAGCAGCTTCTCGCGCGAGGTCTTGTCCGTGACCAGTCCGTCAGCGGCAGCGTCGTTGCCGCCGAGAAATGCGGCGGCCTTACCCTCCGCGCCTTCGGGGATCTGCACCAACGCCTTCGCCTGGCGCGCCAGCTTGATGGGCCAGGAATTCACTACGTACAACCGCGCTCCGTGCAGGCGGATGTTGGTGCGGATCTGCCACGCCAGCAGCGGATGCTGGTAGGTCGGGTCGTTGCCGATCAGCAGCACCGCCTGCGCTGACGACAGGTCGCGCATGCTGGCCGTAGCGTTGGCGTGTCCGGAAAGCGCGTTCACGAACGCCGGATAATCGGCGGTGCGGTGGTGGTCGATGTTATTGGTGCGCAGCACCAGGCGCGCGAACTTCTGCAGAAGATAGTTCTCCTCGTTGGTGGTGCGGTTGGAGCCGATGACGCCGATGGAAGTGCCGCCGGCGATGTCCCGCGCCTCGCGGAAGCGCCGCGCCGCCAGCTCCAGCGCTTCTTCCCACGAGGCCGGCGTGAGCGTGCCGTTCTTGCGCACCAGCGGCTGCTTCAGCCGCTCGGAGTGCTCGACAAAGTCGAACGCGTACCGCCCCTTGATGCAAAGGAAATCCCCGTTGATGCCGCTCTTATCGCGGTTATCGCTGCGGACAATCTGGTTGCCGCTGCCCTGGCGGCGCACGCCGAGCGTGGTCTTGCAGCCATCGCCGCAGTGCGTGCAGATGGTGCCGACGTGGTTCATCTCCCAGGGCCGCGTCTTGTAGCGGTAGGCGCCCGAGGTCAGCGCGCCCACCGGGCAGATGTCGATGCACATGCCGCACTCTTCGCACTCCAGGTGGTCGTCGTGGTTGGGCACGATCAGCGAAAGCGATCCGCGGTTCTGGATGCCGAGCGCCGCTACGTCCATGCCTTCGTTGCAGACGCGCACGCAGCGGTAGCAAAGGATGCAGCGCGGGCGGTCGAAGAACACCACCGGCGACCACTGCTCCTCTTCCTTGTGGTTCTTGAAGTCGATGAGCTTGGACTCGGAGGCGCCGTAGCTGAACGTCATGTCCTGCAGTTCGCACTCGCCGCCGGCGTCGCACACCGGGCAATCGAGCGGATGGTTCTGCAGCACGAACTCCAGCATGGCCTTGCGTGCCTGGCGCACGGTGTCGCTCGTGGTGGTGACCGCCATGCCTTCCTGGATAACGGTGGTGCACGCCGTCTGCAGCTTCGGCATCTTGGCGATCTCGACCAGGCACATGCGGCACGCGCCCTGCAGCGAGAGTCCGGGGTAGTAGCAGAAGGACGGCACTTCGATCCCGGCGCTCTTGCAGGCTTCGATCAGCAGCGTGCCCGCGGGCGCCGTCAGCTTCCTGCCATCGACCGTGATGTTGACGTCAGCCATAAATCAATGTGCGTGCGTCCAGGGATCGGCCGCGCGGTGGTCATACGCCGTGAGCACCGGCAGTTGCTCGATCTTGCCGTGATCCTCGCACGGGCACGGTTTGCCCTCGAGGTGATCCTCGAATTCTTTGCGGAATTTCTTGACCAGGGAGATGATTGGCATCGCCGCGGCATCGCCCAGCGGACAGAACGTCCGCCCCAGCATGTTCTCGGCCAGATACTGGATGTTGTCGATGTCGCGCCGTACGCCGCCGCCGCAGTGGAAGCGGACGAGCGTCTTCTTCAGCCAGTCCGTGCCCTCGCGGCAGGGGATGCACCACCCGCAGCTCTCGTGCTGGTAGAACCTCATGACTCGCAGCGCGTATTTCACCATGCAGGTGGAGTCATCAATGATCACCACCGCGCCCGAGCCGAGCATGGACCCGGCCTTCCCTACCGAATCGAAGTCCATCGCGATATCGACCTCGTCAGCCGTGAGCACCGGCACTGACGAGCCGCCCGGCTGCACCGCTTTCAGCTTGCGCCCCTGCCAAATGCCGCCCGCCACCTCGTCGATCATCTTGCGCAGGCTGTAGCCCATGGGCAGCTCGTAGACGCCAGGTTTGTTCACGCTGCCGCTCAGGCAGAACAGGCGCGTGCCGCCGTTCTTGGGCGGGCCCAGGCCGGCGTACCACTCGCCGCCGCCGAGGATGATGTGCGGGACGTTGGCCAGGGTTTCGGCGTTGTTGATGACGGTCGGCCCGCCGTACAGCCCAACCACCGCGGGGAACGGCGGACGGATGCGCGGGATGCCGCGCTTGCCTTCGAGCGACTCCATCAGCGCCGATTCTTCGCCCACCTCGTACGCGCCCGCGCCGGTCTGCACCGCACACTCGAAGTCGTATCCGCTGCCGAAGATGTTCTTGCCCAGGAAGCCGCGCGCGTAAGCGTCGGCCACCGCCTTCTCCATGATCTCGATCAGGTAGCGATATTCGCCACGCAGGTAGATGTATCCCTGGTGCGAACCGACGGCGATCCCGGCGATGATCACGCCCTCGATCACGGAGTGCGGATCGTGCTCGAAGATCAGGCGGTCCTTGCAGGTGCCGGGTTCGCTCTCGTCGCCATTGCAGAGGACATACTTCGGTTTCGGCGACTGCTTGGGTACGAACGACCACTTCATGCCTGCTGGAAATCCGGCGCCGCCTCGTCCGCGCAGGTTCGACGCTTTCACCTCGTTGATGACCGCATCCGCTCCAATGGCAAGCGCCTTCTGCGTGGCCTTGTAGCCGTCCAGCGCGAGGTAGCGGTCGATATCGGTCGCACCTTGGCCAAAGCGCTTCGAAACCACCTTTACTTCGTCGGAATGGGAAACTAAATCAGCCATTTCTGATTTGTGATTTGTGATTTGTGATTTCTGGCCGCTCACCCTTCTTTGTTGTGCGGCGAGTGGCAGCGAAAATCGCCGTAAGCTCGTCGGCTTCTTTCAGCAACTCCCGTAGACGACATTTGCGCACCGCCAAAATCACAAATCGCAAATTACAAATTCCTCCTCAAGCTCTCCAGCACCTCATCCACCTTCTCCGCGGTCAGGTTTTCGTGAAAGTCGTAGTTCACCTGCATCGCAGGCGCCCAGCAGCAGGCGCCGATGCACTCGACCTCTTCCAGGTGGAAAAGTCCGTCAGGCGTGTCCTGCTTGTGCCCGATGCCCAGGCGCTTCCGAATGTGGTCGAAGATGCTCTCCGCTCCGCGCAGCATGCAACTGATATTGGTGCAGACCTGTATGTTGTATTTCCCGATCGGCTTGGTGTGCAGCATCGAGTAGTAGCTGACCACGTTGCGCACTTCCAGGTCGGTCAGGTCGAGCCGCACAGCGATCTCGTGCACGACCTCATCGCTCACACAGCCGACCTCATCCTGCGCATAGAGCAGCATGGGGATCAGCGCGGAGCGCTTGATGGGGTAGTGCGTCAGCAGCTCGGCAAAGCGCTTTTCGAGTTGGTCTGAAAACTTCATGCGATTTGCGATTTACGATTTCTGATTTGTGATTGCGGCGAAAAAATCACAAATCAGAAATCACAAATTCCTCACCGGTCAACTTCTCCCAACACAATATCAATGCTCCCAATCGCCGCCACCACATCCGCAATTAACCGTCCTTCGCACATGGTGGGCAGCGCCTGCAAATTGGCGAACGAGGGGGCGCGCACGTGCACGCGGTAGGGCTTGGGGCTGCCGTCCGAGACCACGTAGTAGCCCATCTCGCCGCGCGGCGACTCCACCGCCTGATAGACCTCGCCCGCCGGCACCGGGAATCCCTCAGTCACGATCTTGAAGTGATAAATGAGGGCTTCCATCTGCGTCTTCATCTTTTCGCGATCGGGCAGGACGATCTTCGGCGCGTCGGCCTTGATGGGCCCCTCGGGCACGCCTTCCAGCGTCTGGCGCACGATCTCGTTGGACTGGCGCATTTCCTGGACGCGCACCATGTAGCGCGCGAACACGTCGCCACCGTGCGAGATGGGCACCTTGAACTTGAATTTCTCGTAGCCGGTGTACGGCATGTCGCGCCGCAGGTCGATATCGATGCCGCTGGCGCGCAGCGTGGGCCCGGTTGCGCCCAGAGCGACGGCATCTTCGGGCGAGAGGTACGCCACCTTCTTGGTGCGCTCCATCCAGATGGGGTTCGAGGTCAGCAGGTTTTCGTACTCATCCACGCGGGAAGGGAAGCGTTTGACGAACTTCCGCACCGCTTCGAACATGCCCAGCGGCGGTTCCAGCGCCAGCCCGCCGATGCGGAAGTACGAGGTCATCATGCGCTGCCCGCTCACCATCTCGAAGATGCGCATCACGTCTTCGCGTTCGCGGAAGCAGTAGAGGAACACCGACATGGCGCCGATATCAATGGCGTGCGAGCCCAGCCAGACCAGGTGCGAAGCGATGCGCGTCAGCTCGTTCAGCATCACTCGCAGCCACTGCGCCCGCGGCGGGATTTCCAGCCCCAGCAGCCTTTCCACCGCCAGCACGTAGCACAGGTTGTTGGTCAGCGGGCAGAGATAGTCGATGCGGTCGGTAAGCGGCACCCCTTGCTGGTAGAACTTGGCCTCGCAGGTCTTCTCGATTCCGGTGTGCAGGAAGCCGATGTCCGGCATCATTCGCACGATGGTCTCGCCGTCGATCTCCAGCAACAGCCGCAGCACGCCGTGAGTGGAAGGATGCTGCGGACCCATGTTCAGGGTCATGGTGCGCGGGCCGGTGGCGTCGAGCGTCGGCGTGGGGGTGAACATCTGCGGCATCAGCGGTAGCCCTCGACGGGATAGTCCTTGCGCAGAGGATGCCCGTCCCAGTCTTCCGGCATCATGATGCGCCGCAGGTTGGGATGGCCCGAGAAGCGCACCCCGAACAGGTCGTAGACTTCGCGCTCGAAGAAGTTTGCCGACGGCCACACCGAGGTGATGGACTCCAGGCTGGGATCGTCGCCGGCAAGCCTGACCTTCAGCCGCAACCGCTCATGCCGCGGAATCGAGAGCAGGTGATAGACCACGTCGAAGCGCGGCTCGTTCGGATACCAGTCCACGCCCGTGATGTCGGCAAGGAAGTTGAACTGGAGCGCGGCATCGTCGCGCAGGAGGGCGCAAGCCTGGCGGATGGCCGGGCGCTTCACCACGATGGTGAGTTCGTCGCGGTCGAACTTGGCGGCCTCGACCGCGGCCGCATCCCAGGCCAGCAGCCGCGCCAGCGGCGGGCGCTCTTTCAGTTGCTCGAGGTCGGTGATGGCGGGCGCGAGCGGCATGGAGCTACAATCCGCTCCCTTCCGGCTTGTTCCAATCCAGCACGCCCTTCCTCCAGATGTAGTAAAACCCGGCCAGAAGTACGAGGATGTACACCAGCATCTCGTAGAAGCCGAACATCTTCAGCTCCCGGAAGATCACCGCCCAGGGATAGAGGAACACGGCTTCCACGTCGAACAGGATGAACAGCATGGCCACCAGGTAGAACTTGACCGAGAAACGCTGGCGGGCGTCGCCGACGGGCGGCATGCCGCATTCGTAGGGCTGGAGCTTGGCGCGGGAAGGCCGGTGC
>DATNJE010000119.1:0-3956 GCA_035604095.1 Terriglobales bacterium | reverse complement strand
CAATGCCAAGGTGCTGGCCGAGACGCTCGCGTCCGAGGGCTTCCGCATCATCTCCGGCGGCACCGACACGCACCTCATGCTGGTGGACGTCTTCGCCAAGGGCATGCTGGGCAGCGAGGCGGAGAAGGCGCTGGGCGAGGCAGGGATCACGGTCAACAAGAATGCCATCCCCTTCGACACCAACCCGCCCATGAAGCCGAGCGGCATCCGCATCGGCTCACCCGCGCTGACCACGCGCGGCATGAAAGAACGCGAGATGCGGCAAATCGCGCTGTGGATCTCGGAAGTGCTGCACAGCCGCACCGACACCGCCGTACTGGCGCGCGTGCGCCGGCAGGTGCTGGACATGGCCGAAGCTTTTCCGCTCTATCCCGAGAGGCGAGCGCGGGCGCAGGCAGAAGCCCGGGCGTAGCTGCTGGTCGGGAGGCTTTGGTGGGGGCAGCGCTATCGCGCTGCCGCCTTCTGCGCTTCGATCGGCTTCAGAAACTCTTCCATCGAGAACGTCGGGGACAGGCGGTGGAGCTTCTCCACGATACGCGTACGGTCGCCCTCGGAACTGGCGGCGGCATAACGCTTCCGCAGCAAGGCGATCTTTTCCTTGCGGGCGCGGCGGCGGCGGATCTCACTGTTGCGGCTGGGTGTGGTCATGAATGCGCTCCATTCTGGGATTGAGCAGCCATTGTATTTGGAATCGGGTAATTCTGCATGGCGCTCCGGCCCGCTGGACATGTTGGCTCCCGCCCCGCCTCGCTATACACTTGCGCCGTGCGAGTCGCCATCGATACCCGGCGGATCCGTGACTTCGGCGTGGGTACCTACATTCGCAACGTCGTCCGCATGCTGGGGCGGATCGACCAGCAGAACGAGTACCTGCTGATCGGACCCGCCGAGCCGCTGCGCGAGATCGAGGACCTGCCCCCGAACTTCCTCAACGCGCCCTACTCGCTGCCGGACACCTCGGCGCGCAACTACTTTGAGTTCCAGGGCATCCTACGGAAATTTCATTGCGACGTGTTGCACGTCCCACACCTGTTCTCCTCGCCGCAGTACATCCCCTGCCGCTATGTGGTGACCGTGCACGACTTGCTGGACCACTTCTATCCGCCGCAAGGCGAGTCCGCCGCCCGGCGCTCGCTACGCTTCTACTTTACCCGTCGGGTTCTGCTCCGCGCCGAGCGCATTTTCGCGGTGTCGAACTCCACCCGCAACGACATTGGGCGGCTTTTTCACATCCCGCTCGGCAACGTGGAGGTCATCTACAACGCCATCGACGAGCGCTTCCGGTGCGGCCACGCCAGCGACGCCGACCGCCAGTTGATCGCCGGACGCTACCAGGTGAACTATCCCTTCCTGCTCTACGCCGGAAATATCCGGCCGCACAAGAATGTCATCCGCATCATCGAGGCCTTCTCCGCGCTCCGGACCGAACTGGAGAAGGAGGGACGTTTCCCCGACCTGAAGCTGATCATCATCGGCGACGAACTCTCCCAGCATCCCGACCTGCGCCGCACCGTGGTGCGCAGCGGCGTGACCAACTACGTGCGCTTCCTCGGATTCGTGCCCATCGACGTGCTGCGCATCTTCTATGACATCGCCAAGATCTTCGTTTTTCCCTCGCTCTATGAGGGGTTCGGCCTGCCACCGCTGGAAGCCATGGCGCACGGCACTCCGGTGGTGACCTCGAATACTTCGTCGCTGCCGGAGGTGGTGGGCAGCGCCGCCGTGCTGGTGAACCCGGAGAACGTATTCGACATCATGCGCGCGCTGCATCGCGTGCTGCTCGACCAGCCCTTGCGCGAGCGCTTGAAGCGCGCGGGATACGAGCAGTCGCTGGCTTTTGCGTGGGAGCCCTCGGTCGAGAGAATCCTGCAGGTGTACGAAGAGGTAGCGCAACAGGGCAGCGTCGCCGCCGGCCAGCGGCTGGCGAAAAGCAATCCGTAGCCAGCGGGTGTGCCAGTGACGCAGTTGCAGAGACGCAGCCTGCCGCAGCATGCTGCGTCTCCGACGAGAAGATCTGCGTCTTCCGATCGTGCCTACCGCCCGCCGCTGCTGGCTGCCGAGGCCGAACTGACCGCCGTCCCTGGCAGATCGATGACCGTGCCCGCGCCCGCGTATACGTAATGATCGCCGAACGCTTTCTTGAGCGCAGTGAACTCCGGCTCGCCGGTGCAGTGTCCCGGCGCCACCAGATCAAGCTTGTACTGGTCGTGCAGCACGGTGGCGATGCGCTCAACCTCGGGATCCGGTTTCTGGATCTGGTGCAGCCCGCCGAGCAGGAGGTGCACGTGGGGGTCGATCGCGCTCGCCTCCTGCACGAGGTGCTCCACGCCGGGATGCGAGCAGCCCACGATCAGGATCACTCCCTGCGGACTCTTGATGGCCAGCGACAGCTCCTTCAACTCCAGCGTGCCCGGGGTGGTGGAGACGCCGGCAAGGATGAACAAACCCGGCGCCACCTCGGTCTTGCTGCTGACGGGAACGAAGTTGCCGTTCGGCCACGGGGTTCCGGCTTCCAGGATCTCCGGCGGATGGCCGCCGTAGTAGCGCATTTCCGCGGGCAGCGACGGATCCTTGCGGTAAAAGTCGTTCTTCACCCCGCGCGCGAACAATCCCCAGGGCTCGTCGGGAACGTAGATCTTGACCTTGGGATTGACCGTCAGCAGGTAGGTAATGCCGCTGGTGTGGTCGGCGTGGCGGTGCGAGATGACCACGAAGTCGATGTTGCGCAAATCGACGCCCAGCGCCTTCACGTTGTGTTCGAAGATACTGGCGTTGTTGCCGGTGTCGAACAGGATGCGTTTGCCGCCATACTCGACCAGGGCGGCGAAGCCCCAATCCAGGGTCAGGGCGGGGGCCTTGCCGAAAGAGTCGTAGAGAATGGTGACGCGGTTCGGCGTTTCCGCAGCGCCGATGCCCGCGAAGAGCAGAACAATCACCGCCAGAGCCCGAAGCGATATGTGCCGATGCATGGTTCCTCCTCAAAAGTGCCCGAAAGCAGACGGCCTACCACCGAAGTCCTCTTCTGGTGGTAGGCCGCTCGAAATCGGGTTAGTGCTGGATTTCTAAGCCGGTTGCCTTTCCGCACCAGAAGACGTGGCGCGACAACAACACGCGCAACAACAGGCCATCTTCTGGTGGTCGTGCATCATGATCGGCGCTCCTGCGCCGTTGGAGCCTAGAGATGCGGTTTACCATGGATCAGGTTCAACAAAAAGATGCTGCCACTAGTGCGCGCCCTTGGCGCCCATCACGCCGTGCGCTCGGAGGTGCTTTCGGCCGCCCAGGTGAGCGACACATAGGCCGGGGACCCTACCAGGAACGCCACCCGCTGGCGAGGCTTGTCCCGCTTGATCTCCTGCCAGAACTCCAGGGCTGCGCCAGGATTCTCCCGCGGCGCCACCAGGACCAGGTTGTAGATATTGGTCCGCCAGAGCTCCAGCGCCTCGAACATGTTGCTGGCAACGTCTACATCCACCAGGCGTGACCGCATCAGCGTAGCGCGGACGTTTCGCGCCTTGGCAAGACTGTCAGCCAGAAGGACCTTTTTCTTATCCAGATTTACAAAGGGCGCTACAGAGTTGTCCGGCACACGTCACCTCCCAGTCTTCTGAGAGGCGGACGATTCAACAGACAGGGAGTGGTGAGAAGCGAGCGTCTGCCAGAAGGAACAACCATCGTACCACCGTTACCCACCCGGCCATGACCTTATTCGCCCCGAAGAGCGAGTCAGGGCGGCCGCCCGATTTATGTGGCAGAAAAGCTCCCGAGATGATACTCTTCAATTGCGTTAGATTTGAAATCGGTTGTGAGCAGCTTCAGCTTACCAGCTCGTACCTGCCTGCAGTACCTTCCGACTTCTCTCCGGCGTAAATCAAGAAAAGGAAAGTTACAACACAATGGAACAAGGAACAGTCAAGTGGTTCAACGACGCTAAGGGCTTCGGTTTTATCAGCCGC
>DATNJE010000118.1:0-18874 GCA_035604095.1 Terriglobales bacterium | reverse complement strand
TCTGCGCTCTTTGAGAACGTGCAACTCTGATTGCAAGTTCTTCCCGTTCTCCGCGACAGCGCGCTCATTGAAATTCAATTCTTCAGCAAGGGCTATTCGTACTGCCTCTTCACGCTCTTTTCTTTCGGTCTGGGCAAGGTTGTATTGGCCCATAGCCGCTTCCGCGCTTTCTTGGAAATGTTTGGTACTGGCGTCAAGTGTGTTGGCCGTCCTCTGTAGCGCGCTGCGAGATTCATCAAGCGTTTTCTGCTGTTGCTCACCGCTACGTTCACTGGCTTTGAAGGCAGCAACTGCAATTGCCAAAGAAACTATCGTGAGGAAAAAAAGTGCGGCACTGAGAGCCAGCGAAATCACTCCAGTGAGATCGGCCACACTCAAAGATGTTGGCAAATGTGCGGCACTCTTTGCACGAAGGAGGGAGTAATACAGGACGGCGGCGGCACAGATCAGAATTCCAAGGGTGATCCACAATGCGACACGCAAAGCGTTCCTCCGTCGGTTGTAAAGCGCAGTTTACTTCAAATTGGACAAATAACGCCCCAATCTGTGCGCAGGCTGGGGAAACCGGGGTGATGGGCTGCGCGGGTACGGAGCCAGCGCGTGGTGGGCACCATCGCAATGGTGAATACGGTGATGGCGTCGTGATAACGAACGCTTCAAAGTGGGCGAAAGTCCAGTGGAATGTAGACAAGGTGGTCAGCAATCAGCCCCGAATAGCGAAGGGAAGAAGTTGTAGATCCACGTCCGGTGCACGTCGCCGCCGAACTTCCACTGGTGGCGGCGGCCTTCCAGGCTTAAGGTTTCGGCGAGTTGCAAGCGGTGCTCGCGCGTGGTCCGGGGCAGGATGCTGGAGCGCCCGAAGCCGTCGGTGAGGTTGTAGATCTTGGTCAGCGCGTCGCTGGAGTTGGCGTAGGAATTCTGCAGGTCGCGGGAGAACTGCAGCCGCAGGTGGCTGGTGACACGCGGCCGCAGCGCGCTGATCAGCGTTACCACCGCGCTTTCCGTGCTCACCTGCTCTTCCCCGTTGTTGTTGATGCCGAAGGTCGTGATCGGGCTGGCAGGATCGAAGAAGACGTTGTTCTCCCCCCAGTAACGTGAGGTACCCAGCCGCGCGCTCAGATGGTTGTGCGGCGAGAGCACGAAATCCACCTTGCCGAAGCCGGCATTGCCCGCCAGCGCGGTGCGGAACTGGCCGCCCAACTGCGACAGTTGTGCCGCCGCCGCGAACACCAGCGCCTGGTCCGAGGCCTCGTAATCCGTCGGCTGCGGGACCACCGCCGTGGCGCCATTGGAGAATTGCACTACCGTGGGTATGTGGAAGATGTGCTGGTCCAAGCCCGCGAAGAAGAACACGCGGTTGCGCTTGATAGGGCCGCCCAGCGTGAATCCGAACTGGTCCTGGCGGTTGGGGGGGCTTGATGCTGATATCGGGATAGCCCGCGCCCAGACGCCCGTCGCGGTAATAATCGAATAGGCTGCCGTGCCACTGGTTGCCGCCCGAGCGCGTGACCACGTTGATCACCGCGCCCCCGGAGCGCCCCAGTTCCGGGCCGTAGGTGTTCGAGGAGACACGGAATTCCTGCACCACTTCGTTGGAAAACTGGTAGGGAGCGCGATAACGCCCCCGCTCTTGGCTGAAGAAGGCGTTGTTGTTGTCCACGCCGTCCACCAGGAAGCTGGTTTGAAAGCCGCGGATGCCGCCGAAAGCCAGGTCGCCGTTGGTGGCCGAGGTCAGGCTGCGCGGGTCCTGGGTGACGCCGGGAGTGAGCAGGGCCAGGTCGCTGAAGCGCCGCCCGTTCAGCGGCAGCTCGCTGATGGCGCGCTCGTCGAGCACGCTGGAAACCGCGGCGGGCAGCGTCTCGGCTACCGGCGCGGCGCCGGAGACGGTCACCGTCTCCCGCGATCCCGCCACCTCCAGCGCCAACGCCAGTTCGACCGCGCCGCCGACTTCCACCCGTATGCCGTAACGTCGCAATGTTGCCATCGCCGGAGCGCTTACCTGCACTCCGTACTCTCCGGGCGGCAGCATTTCAAAGACGAATGAACCCTCTTGCGTGGTGGCAATCGTGCGCTCGACGCCAGTTTGTGCGCTGATCACCCGGACTTCCGCTCCCGCAACCCGCGCCCCGCTCGCATCCGTCACAGTCCCGCGCAGAGCGCCGGTGGAAGCGTCCTGCGCGCGGAGCACAGCCGCCACGAGCAACACCATGAGCAGCAGAACGAGGGAGGAGCTTCGCATGGGACGACTCCTTGAGAGCAGTCAGCAATCAGCACTCAGCACTCAGCAGTCAGCCAAAGCAGTTCCTGAGTGCTGCGTGCTGAATGCTGAGAACTCGTCGCCGAGCGGCCCCTGATACGCTCCCTGCAAGAAAGCGTCTGTGAGTGAGGAATGTTTTTCGGAAAACGGAACAGACGAGCGCTAGGGCGCAGATTCGGCGGGAGATGGGACTGACAGTGGGGGCCGATTTCTTCCCCCGCTTGTTCTGAAATCAGAACAAAGGTCGTAGCGCCGGCGTCTCCTCCGGCAGGGCCGTGAGTTACACCCCTTGGCGCGGGCTATTCGATCAATCAATCACCCGGTGACCCGATGGCCCGATCTCCCGATCGGTTCGTTGCCGCTTCTTCGCGCGCGTGATACCTTCTACATTTTCCCGAGAGCCCAATGATCCGTCCTTACAAGGGAATCCTGCCGCACGTGCCGGCCACGGCTTACGTGGACGACTCGGCGCAACTGATCGGCGACGTGACGCTCGGCGAGCACGCGAGCATCTGGATGAACTGCGTGTTGCGCGGCGACGTCAACTCCATCCGCATCGGCAGCCACTCCAACATCCAGGATCTCTCCGTGCTGCACGGCATGCTGGGCGAGTTCAAGGTGACGGTGGGCGACTGGGTGACGGTCGGGCACTCGGTCACGCTGCACGGCTGCACGGTGGAAGACAAGTGCCTGATCGGCATGGGTTCGGTCGTCCTGAACGGCGCCATCATCGGCGCCGGCTCCATCATCGCCGCCGGCACCGTCATCCCCGAGCGCACCGTGGTGGCGCCCAACTCGCTGTGGATGGGTGTGCCCGGCAAATTCCGCAAAGCGCTCGGCAAGCCTGACCTCGAACTCATCCTGCGCTACGCCAAGAATTATCTGGGTTATAAAGACCAGTACCTGCGCGAGCGCGGCGGACACTGATGGCAGCCATCCAGCAAAAGACGGTCGGAATCCTGATCTTCCCGGAAGTCGAAGTCCTGGACTTCTGCGGACCGTTCGAAGTGTTCTCGGTCACGCGCCTGAACGAGGCCAAGCGCAGGGAGCAGCCCTCACCGTTTCGCGTCGTGCTGATCGCCGATACCGCCGAGCCCGTCTCCGCAGCCGGCGGCATGCGCGTGCTGCCCGATTGCACCACCATCGCCTGCCCGTCGCTCGACATCCTGCTCGTCCCGGGCGGCTGGGGCACGCGCGACCAGATGAATGTCACGCGCATTATCGACTGGATCCGCCAACGTGCAAAGAAGGTCGAGCTGGTGACCTCGGTTTGCACCGGCTCGCTTCTGCTCGGCCAGGCCGGCCTGCTCGACGGGCACCGCGCCACCACGCACTGGGACGCCCTGGCCACGCTGCGCGAGCGCTTTCCCAAGATCACCGTCGTGAACGACCAGCACGTGGTCGAAGAAGGAAACATCCTTACCTCCGCCGGCATCTCTGCCGGCATTGACCTGGCGCTGCGCGTGGTCGCCCGCTGCTTCGGCGAGCCCGTGGCCCGCAACACCGCGCGCCACATGGAGTATCCCTATCCCGAGTCGAACGCGCGCCGGGTGCAGGTGGGCGCATGATCAAGGCTGTCCGCGGGACGCGCGACCTGCTGCCGCCCGATACCGCGCTGTGGAACTTCGTCGAGACAGCCGCCCGCGACGTCTTCCGCCTCTATAACTTCCGCGAGATCCGTACGCCAATCTTTGAACAAACGCAACTGTTCGCGCGCTCGGTGGGCGAAGAGACAGATATCGTTTCCAAGGAGATGTTCACCTGGGAGGACGGCGGCCGCGCTGCCAGCGAGAAGACGCAATCCCTCACCCTTCGTCCGGAAGCTACTGCCGGCATCGTCCGGGCTTATATTGAGCACGACCTGAACCGCAGCGGCTTATTGCAAAGGCTCTATATGATGGGGCCGATGTTCCGCCGCGAACGCCCGCAGAAAGGCCGCTATCGCCAGTTCTTCCAGATCGATGCCGAGGTTATCGGGCCGCCGACCGCGGGCAGCGAGTCGCCGTCGGTCGATGCCGAGCTGCTCGAAATGCTGGCCACGTTTCTCGAGCGCATCGGGATCACCGGCTGGACGCTGGAGCTGAATTCGGTCGGCTGCGCCAACGATCGTCCGAAGTACAACGAAGCGCTGCGCGCGGCGCTCGCGAGAGACATCGACAAGATGTGCGAGGACTGCCGGCGGCGCGCCGTCACCAACCCGCTACGCGTGCTCGATTGCAAGGTTCCCGAGGACCAGCCCATCATCGAGAAGCTGCCGCGCATGCTCGACTACCTCGACGAGAGCTGCCGCCAGCATTTCCAGGCGGTGCAGGACCTGCTCGCGGCCGTCGGAGTGCCGTACGTCATCAACTCGCGCATGGTGCGCGGCCTCGATTACTACACGCGGACGGCTTTCGAGTTCACCCACGGGGCCTTGGGCGCGCAGAACGCGATCCTCGGCGGCGGCCGTTATGACGGGCTCTCCGAATCTCTCGGCGGTCCCAAGGCCCCCGGGATCGGCTTCGCAATAGGCGAAGACCGCCTGGTGCTGGCGCTCGGCCAGACGGCGGAAGCGCTGTCGCATCCGCCCGATGCTTATCTCGCACCGCTAGGAGCGGGCATGGATCGCGAAGCCGCCAGGCTGGCCCGTGAACTCCGCAAGCAGGGAGTGGTGGTCGAACTGGGCGACGAAAGCTTCCGCCTGAAGAAATCCCTCGAGACCGCCAGCAAGATCGGTGCGCGCTACGCCGTCATCGTCGGAGAGAATGAAGTGAAGGTGGACGCCTTCGCGCTGAAGAACCTGGCCACCGGCGAGCAGGTGACGGTGCCGCGCCCAGAGCTGGCGCACCGGATACGGACCACGCTCTGAAATGAGACTCGCCATAGGTGGTTCGATTACACTCGCAGCTTGAAACTCTAAACGTGAAACTTGAAACTGGTTTCTGATGGCTCTCGACTTCCTAGGCGATCTGCGGCGCACCCACACCTGCGGTGAGCTGCGCGCGCCCGATGCCGGCGAGCGCGTGGTGCTGATGGGATGGGTGAACCGGCGCCGCGACCTGGGCAGCCTGATCTTCGTCGACGTGCGCGACCGCACCGGCATCACCCAGGTGGTCTTCAACGCCGAACGCAATCCGGCCGCGCACGAGAAAGCGGCCACGCTGCGCTCGGAGTACGTGATCGCGGTAATCGGCAAGTGCAAGCGGCGCGATGCCGACACCATCAACCCCAACATCGAGACCGGCGAGATTGAGATCGTCGCCGACGAGCTGAAGATCCTGAACGAATCGAAGACGCCGCCGTTCCTGCCTAGCGAATCGGTGCTGCCCAACGAAGAGGTGCGCCTCCAGTACCGCTACATCGACCTGCGCCGCCCGCCCATGCAGGCCAACATCGAGCTGCGCCACCGGGTCGCCATGGCCATCCGCGATTACCTCGCCGGGCAAGGCTTTTTCGAGATCGAGACGCCGTTCATGACGCGCTCTACCCCCGAGGGCGCGCGCGATTACCTGGTGCCCAGCCGGGTGCAGCCGGGCAAGTTCTACGCTCTGCCGCAATCGCCACAACTGTTCAAGCAGATCCTGATGATCGCGGGCTGCGACAAGTATTTCCAGATCGTGCGCTGCTTCCGCGACGAGGACCTGCGCGCCGACCGCCAGCCCGAGTTCACCCAGATCGACCTGGAGATGAGCTTCCCACAGCCCGAGCGCGTGTTCGAAGTGGTCGAGGGCTTTCTGGGGGCGGCGTTCAAGGCGGCGGGGACCGAGATCAAAACGCCGTTCCCGCGCATGACCTACGACCAGGCCATTCGCCTCTACGGCAGCGACAAGCCCGACATGCGTCTGCCCGCCATGGCCGACGTGCGCTCGGCCTTCACCGCCGCCGATCTCGAGAAGCTCAACATCAACGCCGGCTTGCCGGTGGTCGCGATTGTCATTCCGAGCGTGGGCGAGCTCTCCCGCCACCAACGCGATGAGATCAAGACCATGCTCGGCGACAAGCAGCGCGCGAAGGTCTTCGAGGATTTCAAGCGCTTGGAAAAGTCATTCCCCGACGCGGCCAGGAAAATCCGCGCGACGACCGGCGTGCGGCCGGAGGACTTGATCGTGCTGGTTGCGGGCGACAGCAAGCCGGGTGCGCATCCGGCAGAAGCGACCACTCCGCCCGAGGTCAGGCAGCACGATTTCGCCGTGTGTACCGCCGCGGGCGGGCTGCGCCTGGCGCTGGCACAGAAGTATGCCGAAAAGCACGGCGCTTTCAAGGACAAGAAGGATTTCCAGTTTCTCTGGGTGACCGATTTCCCCATGTTCGAGTGGGACGAGCAGGAGAAGCGCTGGGCAGCGGCGCACCATCCCTTCACCTCGCCGCACGAGCAGGATATGGAAAAGTTGGAGAGCGATCCGGCGGCCGTGCGCGCTCTCGCTTACGACGTGGTGCTCAATGGCACCGAGCTGGGATCAGGCTCGATCCGTATCCACCGGCAAGACATTCAGAAAAAGATCTTCCGCGCCCTCGGCATGAGCGATGACGAAGCCCTCGCCCGCTTCGGCTTTTTCCTCGAGGCGCTGGAGTATGGCACGCCTCCACACGGCGGCATCGCTCTCGGTCTTGACCGCATCGTGATGCTGCTGGCCGGCGCCGACAGCTTGCGAGAAGTCATCCCCTTCCCCAAGACCGCCAAAGCTGTGGACCTGATGGTCGATGCTCCCACCCCTGTCAGCAACGCCCAGTTGCGCGAGTTGGGGATCGAGGTAAAGAAGAAGGCGGAGTGAACCCGTGACGCGGCCAGCGGCGATAAGGATTTGGCTCACACTCTTCGTATGTGCTTCTGTCGCACACCTCGCTTGGCCGAGCCTGGACCGCGATCTCAAGGCCGATCGCATCATCGTGCACAAGAAGGACCGCACGCTGGAGTTGATGCGGCAAGGTAAGATTCTTCGGAGCTACAAAGTAGCGCTTGGTGGCGAGCCCGTCGGTGCAAAGACCCGCCAGGGAGACCATCGCACACCCGAAGGCATCTACGTGATTGACAGCAGAAACGCGAACAGTGCGTTTCACCGCTCTTTGCACATCTCATATCCCAGTGCCACCGACAGAGACCACGCGCGCAAGCTGGGCGTCCCACCTGGAGGCGACATCTTCATTCATGGCCTGCCCAACGGAATGGGCTGGGTGGGTGCTGCCCACCGTGCCAAAGATTGGACTGATGGGTGCATTGCCGTTACGGACTCTGAAATCGAAGAAATCTGGCGACTTGTCGATAACGGAACGACTGTGGAAATCCTGCCCTAACTGCCCGCCATTTCCAGTCTTATCGCCGCCATTATCTTCCCTCTCCGGCTACAATCAAATTCTCCCATGGGCAGAATCCACGTCCTTCCCGAGCATGTGGCCAACAAGATCGCCGCGGGCGAGGTGGTCGAGCGTCCGGCGTCGGTGGTGAAGGAGCTGCTCGAGAACGCGCTGGATGCGGGCGCACGCCGCATACGCGTGCAGGTGGCGGCGGGCGGCAAGAAGCTTATCCAGATCACCGACGACGGCTGCGGCATGGTCCGCGACGACGCCCTGCTGGCATTCGAGCGCCACGCTACTTCCAAGATTCGCGATGCTGAGGACCTGCTCAACGTGGCCACCCTTGGCTTCCGCGGCGAAGCCCTGCCGTCGATCGCGTCGGTCTCGCGACTGAGGCTTGAGAGCCGTGCCCCCGAAGAGCCGAGCGGCACTGTGGTCGAGATCGCCGGCGGCAAGATCCTCAAGGTCGAAGAAGCCGGGCTGCCCGCGGGGACGTCCATCACGGTCCGCGACCTGTTCTTCAACACGCCCGCGCGCAAGAAATTCCTGAAGGCGGAATCCACCGAGCTGTCGCACATCGCTTCGCTGGTAACACACTACGCGCTGGCGCATCCCGACAAGCACTTCGAGCTGCACTCGGCCACCAACGCCATGCTCATCGCCGCGCCCGTGGCATCGCGGTCGGAGCGCATCTACCAAATATTCGGCAAGGAGACGCTCGACCAACTTCTGCCCATCGCGGCGGCAGCGCGCCTCGAACACATTGGCCTTCCCGAGCCGCCGCCGTGGAGACGCAGCGAAGACTACCAGCGGCCCGAGCCGGGCGAGGTCCGGGCGACCGGCTTCGTCTCGCGGCCGGAGATACAGAAACTCAATCGCAACTCCATTTTCGTGTTTGTGAACGGCCGCCTGATCCGCGACCGCTTCATGCACCACGCGTTGACGGAGGCCTACCGCAACATTCTGCCGCCCACGGTCTTCCCAGTGGTGCTGCTATTCCTGGAATTGCCCGCGGGCGAGGTGGACGTGAACGTTCACCCGTCGAAGACTGAAGTTCGCTTCCGCCAGCAGGGATTCGTGCACGACTTCGTGCGCGATACTGTGCGCGCCGCGCTGATGAAAACGCGTCCGGTGCCGCACTTCACCACCGAGATCCACGCCCAGCCCACCTCCGCGCAGGCGCTCTCGCCCATGATCACGCCGCACATCGCCACGCAGGCAGCCGTGGCGGAGGCGGGCTTCCGGCTCGAACCTCAGGCTGTGCCGCCGCGCAATGAGAACTTTCGATTCGGGGACGGAATAGAGATCACGGCGAACGCCGCGGTAAGTGTGCTGGGCAGGACGGAAACGCAGGGTCCCTCGACTCACGCTCAGCTCGCTAACTCGCCTCGCGCAGCGCTCGGGATGACAATGGGTGGAGAGTGTGGCGGAATTATCGATGCCGCCCACGAGAACGGTGACAGCACATCCCTGGCCTCGCTCTCGCCGCTCGGCCAATTGCGCGACTCGTTCATCCTGGCGGTGAACGGCGAGGGCCTGTGGATCATCGACCAGCACGTGGCGCACGAGCGCGTGCTGTTCGAGCGCGTGCTGCGCCAGCGGGCCGCCGAGCGGGTCGAGACCCAGCAGCTCCTCATGCCGCTGATCGTGGAGCTTACGCCCGGCCAGCAGGCCGTTTTCAGCGAGATCTCCGACGAGCTGCGCCGCAACGGCTTCGAGGTGGAGCCCTTCGGCTCGCACACCATCGCGGTGAAGGCCTCGCCCGCGGGCGTCGACGCTTCCGACGTCGAGCGCATGCTGCACGAACTGCTCGACCAGGTGGACCGCGAGTCGCAGGCCATCAACCTGGAACAGGTGCGGGCCCGGATCGCCGCTTCCATCGCCTGCCACGCCGCCATCAAGGTGAACACGCCGCTGGAGAAGAACAAGATGGAATGGCTGCTCAAGGAGCTGGCGCGGACGGAGTGTCCCATGTCCTGTCCGCACGGCCGCCCGGTGCTGCTGCGGTATTCTGTGAGGGAGATCCAGAAGGCGTTTAAGCGCATTTGAGATTTGTGATTTGAGATTTGCGATTTGTGATTGTTCGCGCGAGCATTCAACGAAATCAGAAATCACAAATCAGAAATCGCAAATCTCATGACCGACCCCGAACTCCACGAACTTCGCCGGCACAGGTGGCGCCTCGACGGGCGCCCGGTGCGCACCATCGAAGACGCGCGTGAGTTCCTGGAGTCGGTGGGCTTCTGCCTGATGTATCCCATCTCTGCGCAGGATCCGGGTATGCGCGGCGGCCCGGAGATCGTCTTGCCGATGTTCATCGGCGCATGGACGGGAGGCGACGACAACCTTCCAACGCGGCAACACGCGTTCGCCGATCCGCGCGCCCACGAGGCTACCGAACTGGCCGTGCGCCTGCTGCGCGAGCGCTCCGCCTACGAAGCCAGCGTCTTCGGAGAGAATAATTTGCTGGTCGCCGCGTCGGTGTTCCCCTACTTCTACGCTCTGGCCGGGGACCGCAATCCGCGCCAGGAGCCGCGCGCGGACCGTTCGCTCTCGCCGCTGGCGCAGGACGTGCTGGGCGGCATCCAGCGCGCCGGCCCGGTCACCAAGCGGCGCTTGGCCGAGACGCTTGGTGGCGACCTGTCGGAGGCGGCGATCGACCGCGCGCTCTCCGAGCTGGCGGCGCGGCTGCGTATCGCGCGCGTGGATTACAACCCGCGCGACGGCTCCTCCTGGGACGTGCTCTACCGCTGGTCTCCCGAGGCGGTAAACGAGGGCATGCACCTCGCGGTGGCGGCGGCGCTCTCGGCGCTGCTCTCCAAGTACCTGGATTGTGTGATCGCCGCCGACGAGAAAGAGATCGGCGACTGTTTCTCCCCGCTGATCGCGCGCTCCAAGGTGAAGGAAGCGCTGAACGCGTTGCTGGCGGCGCGCGAGCTGGAGTTCGTGCACGTCGGAAATCGCACGCTGGTCCAGTTGGCTCCGGCGAGGACGACGGAACGCCCGCGCACTTCGCGGCGCCGCGCATGAGTATGCGCAAGCTGGTGATCGCGATCGACGGACCCGCGGGGGCAGGCAAGAGCACGCTGGCGGCGCGGCTGGCGCAGAAGCTCGGTTACGTCAACCTGGAGAGCGGGGCGATGTATCGCGCGCTGGCGCTGAAGGCGCTCGCCTGCGGGGTCGCGGTCGGCGATGAAGGCGTTCTGCTCGCGCTCGCCGAAGGGTCGCGCATCGAGCTGCGGCCGGAAAACGACGGCAACCGAGTGCTGCTCGACGGCAGCGACGTCTCGGAGCGCATCCGCGAGCCCGACGTGACCGACGCCGCATCGAAGCTCTCGGTGCATCCCCGGGTGCGCGAGTGGATGGTCGCCCGCCAGCGCGAGATGGGCGCCCAGGGCGGGATCATCATGGAAGGCCGCGATATCGGGACGAAAGTTTTTCCCGAAGCCGAGGTCAAGATCTTCCTGGACGCGGCGCCCGAGGTGCGCGGCGACCGCCGTTTCCGCCAGACTCCGGAGGCGAAATTGCCGCCCGAGGCGGTCATCGCCGAATTGCGCGAGCGCGACCGGCGCGACCGCACCCGCGCCGCTTCACCGTTGGCGCCCGCGCCCGACGCCGTGATCATCGATTCCACGGGGATGACCATCGACGAGGTGATGGCGCGCGCGGAAGCCATCATTACTGCCAGGCTGAAACAAAAAGCGGCCACGGATTAGCACGGATCGCCACGGATTTCAGTTCATCCGTGAGCATCCGCGCAAATCCGTGGCGTTTTATCCCTTGCGGATCTCGATGTCGCCGCGATCGGTGGAGAGCTGGATCTGCGGGCCACCGCCGCCGATGGCGCCCGTAGCCTGCGCGCCGCGGGCGTGGCTCTCCACGTTCACGCCGGAGAAATCGGACGAGATCTCTCCTTGCGTGGTGTGCGCCTCAAGCTGGAAGGCGGCGTTCGCCGGCAGCACCAGATGGATGCGTCCGCGGTGGTTGGCGATCTGGATGTTGCCCAGCGGCAGCTTGCCCGGCGTCAGCTCGATCTCGGAGTTGTTGTCCTCGATATGGACGTTGCCGGTGAAATTGTCCAGGCGTATGTCCTTGGAGCGGGTGATCACACGCGTGGGGCCGGCCAGCGAACTAACCCGCAGGTCGCCGGAATCCAGCACCAGGTCGCCGTCGAGCTTGGCCATCTCCAGATCGGTGCGCGAGGACAGGAAGTGAACGGAGTTGGCGATTTTCGCCAGGCGCGTGGTCCCGAAGTAATCGCCGGTCAGGCGCACGCTGCCTTGGACGTTCTCGATGGACACGTCGTTCACCCGGCCGTCGAGGGTCAGGTCGCCGTGGATGTTTTCCACCCGCACCGACCCGCCTCGCAGGTTGATGCTGACGTTGCCCTGGATGCCGCCGAGATCCACGTCGCCATGGCTGTTGCTGATTTTGAGATCGCCGGTGCGGTCATGCACTTCCACCTTGCCCCGCGCGGTGGCGATATCGGCCGCGGCTTTGCGCGGCAGGTAGATCTCCAGATTCGTGTCGACGCGGTGATTGCCGGAGGCGGTGTTGGCGTTTACCGTCACCTGGTCGCCGGCGACGGTGATGGTGGGCCTGGTGGCGGCGTTCGTTTTGTCAGCGTCGCTCTGCGATTCGGCAACGACCTTCTTCTGGACCCCGACCTTGATGGTGTTCTGGTCCCAGGGAATCAGGTGCACCTCGCCGCGGTCGGAGACCACGCGCAGGCTGGCGCCGGCGGGGAACGGCTGCTGCAACTCATCCGTGTAGTTATAGGGAGTGCCGAAGAGGGTGAAGCCGGGCGCGTCGTCGATCTGAATCTCGTCGCCGATCACCCCGCGATAATGCCAGGCCGTCCTCGCACACAATCCCATCACCACCAGGAAGATCAGAAACATCACGCCGCCGAAGCCGATGCCGCGCGGACGGTAGCCTTGGCGCTGCGCGTCGAAGTGCTCCGCCAGTTTGACCAGGCCCCACAGGATGATCAGCACCGGCCAGTAGCGAGAAAACAGATAACCCAGCCGTCCCCAGCTCACGTAGCCAAGGTTGCCGAGCAGGAACAGAACACCGAACACGATGAGCACCACGGGTCCGGCGAACGCCCGCCGCGGCCGGTACATCACCGGCGGTGGCGGCGGGGGTGCGGTGGGAGTGGTTGGGCTAGCCATGAGTCACCTGCTGTCCATCGGACGGCGGTTGCCCACAGCCGCCAGGATTGGGACCGCCGGGCGGGGGAGCGCCGGGACCGACTTGCCAGACGTCCACATGCCCGGTCGTGGGCGCTCTGCGTTGCCACAACAGGGCGATCCCGAGCACGATTAGAAAAATGGGCCAAGTCGTGCTCCAAAAGCTGAGGCGTGGGTAGAACTCGGCCACCAGGAATAGCACGCCCAGAGTGACGAGCACGATGGGACCCATGTAGCCGCTACAGCGGCAGCGAGCGCAGGCACAGCCGCGATTGCGGCGATAGCCGTTCATCACACCCTCCCCGTGCGGCGTGCGAACAACCACACCCCAATGGCGATCAGGATGATCGGCCACATGCGCGCCATCCAGTGCCAGTGGAGAATACCGATGTTGTCGAGCAGGAAGATGACCCCGAGCCCGATGAGCACGATGGCGGCGGTGGGCACGTGCTGGCCGTGTCTGACGAGATCGCCGCTCCCCGGTCCCGGGCTGGCCGGGGCGGTGGTTTCCGCGGCCGGCAGGTTCGCGCCCAGCCCAAACGGATCGGGCAAGGAACGGCGTTCCTGAATGGCCTTGGCCGTCGCGTAGGCGTCCCAAACCATGTAGCAGTAGAAGAAGGCCACAAGAACGCCAAAGAACTCCGTGTGTTCGGACAGCGCTATCAGCCCAGCAAAGACCAGGACATGGATCAGGCCTTTGACCACCTGGCCGTTATAGATGGCGCCCACGCCGGGGATAAACCCGAGAAACGTAGCTGCAACAGGATTCGGCCCGCCGCTGGGCGCGCCGGCCGCGGAAACGGCGCCAGGCGGGACTGCAGCCGCCACAGCGGGAGGGAGCGTGCCCTCCACCCGCGACGCCAGGCAGTCTTCGCAGTAGATCACCCCGCGCACATCGCGCTTGCACTGCTCGCAGAGCGCCTTGCCGCAGGTGCGGCAGTAGGCCACGGCGGGAGTTTGATTGTGGACGGCGCAGTTCATGCGTCTCTCCTGTCGGATATGGGATTCGCGGGATGATCCAGCGAGCGGCCCGCCAGCACCACCGGCTCGTCGCGGCGGCTGTAGCGATCCTGATTCTGGTCGGGATTCCCGCTGGTATTGTCGTCGCGGTACTTACGGTCTTTAGGCTTCTCCGGTTCCTGCTTGCGCTGTTCCTGCTGGTCTTCCTCCCGGGTGGCGTTGCGGAGCTCGCGCACGCGCGACTCGATCTCGTACACCAGCCGTATGTTCTCGTAATACTTTACCGCCCGGGCGGTGGTTTCATTGTAGGTGCGCGTCAGGTTTTCCTGGATCGCGCTGGGACGCAGGTCAGCAGGCCGCAGGCTGGAAAGGTGCAGCCCCGCGGCGTTCAGCAGCACCGTAACCGAGAAGAAAGCCATCCCCAGGGAGAGAGCGAACCGCGGCTGCCGTACGGCGGAGAACGCCGGCCGCGTCCACTCGCGCAGACGGTCCCGCCACCGACTGGTGTGGCCGGCCTGGCGTAGGGGCGCGACGGCTTCGGCGCCGCTGGTGGCGATCAGAATGTTATGCACCAGGTTGCGCGGAGGCTCTACTTGCGGCAGCGACTTCAGCCAGCTCATCCCGGCCTGGGCAGCCGCCAGCGTGGGGCCGCAATCCGCGCAGACCGCGGCATGGGCCCGGAGACCGGCCAGAACCGGCTCGTTGAGCGTGCCATCCAGAGCCTCGGAAAGCAGGGCCTCAAACTGCGTGCAATCCATTCCGCCTTGGTGTTCGCCTTACATTAGCTCACCTGCCTATAGGTACGAGAAAGGTGGCGCGCAAGTTCCGCGCGTCCCCGGTTAATTCGTGACTTTACAGTGCCTTCCGGGACCCTGAGGACATGGGCGATTTCCCGGTATTCCAGGTCCTGTAAGTCGCGCAGGATCACCGCCTCCCGCAGTTCGGGGGAGAGCTTCTGCAGGGCCTGGTGGACGGTCCGCTGCGTCTCCTGGGCCTGGACGCCCGCATCGGGGCTGGGACCCAGATCGGGAAGCTGCTCGCCCAGGGTGAGGGCATCATGGTCGCCGGCCGGCGCCGATTCCAGCGAGTCGGTCACGCGGTCGTGCTTGCTGCGCCGGAAGTGGTCCACCAGCAGGTTGCGGGCGATGGTGGTGACCCAGGTAATCAAGGCACCTTTGGAACCATCGTAGCTTTTCAGGGTGCGGTACATCTTGATGAAGACCTCCTGGGTGAGGTCCTCAGCGTCCTCCGCCGAGCCCGCGAAGCGGTAGCTGACGTTGTAGATGCGCCGATGGTACAGGCGCACGATCTCCTCCCAAGCCGCGGCATCGCCGCCCAGGCAGCGTTCCACCAGTGCAGCCACGGCTTGAGTGTCTTCCAACCGGCACTCCTTCGAACCCCGGCTCGCGACGTCTGTGGATCGGTACGGACAAAAGCCGGCAGAAGTTCAATGGATTCTAGGGGAAAGCCCGGCGGAATTGTAGCAGGAAGGGTGCAAATCACGTCCGGCGCCAGCGCGGCGCAACCGCGTAGTTGATCTGCACCAGGACGATGAACGCGATGCTCCAATACGTGTTGACCACGCACAGCAGCGCCCCGACCGCATAGAGCGCCTGCGCGATTACGATCCGCCGCTTGATGGCCGTCGGCACCCCCGACGGCAGGTCGTCCTTCACCAGGCCCGTCCCCATCGCGCACACCCAACTGAAGTAGAGCGCCAGGCCCAGCAGCAGGATGTTGGCCCAATAGACCAGCAACGCAATGCGGAAGCCGGTGTGCTCGCCCAGCAACATGGTCGAAAACGGGGTGAGCGAGACCCCGAACAGGAACAGGATGTGGATCCACGTCAGGCTGCGGTCGGAGCGTGCCAGATGACTGAGCTGCGTCTGCTGGCCCACCCAGAAGATGCCCAACGTCAGGAAGCTCATCAGGTAGACCACGAGGCGCGGCCCGAGCGCCACCAGGGCCCGCCACAGGTCGTGCTCGCCATGGATGGCCTCGGTCGCGGGCAGGCGCAGATCGAGCACCAGGAGCGTCATCGCCACCGCGAAGATGCCGTCGCTCAGCGCCGCCAGCCGCTCTACGCTGCGGCCCGCGATCTGGTTGTAGGAGGTGGCCATGCGGCTGAGATTCTACGCCGCAGGGCGGCGTCGAATGGGAGACTTAGGGCTCTTTGCTCTTTGCCAAAGTCGATGGCACTCGCTGCCGACGCCAGGTCGCGGGCGATGGCATTCTCCTCAGCCGCGGCGCGGGGCTCTAACTGATCGAAATATCGAGCAGTTGCCGCAGCCAGGCGTTGGCGGTTCTCGAACTGCCGGACTTTGCTTGCCACTCAGCAATCCTAACACCTGTTATCCGGAGCGGCCTCGGGCGCGAGGGATCTTGGGTCTTATATCGGCTCGGGATTCGAGCGGGAAGACCATATTCGATGCTGGTATGGAGTATGGTACGATGGGCACTATGGAGACAGCGCGTAAGATCACGGTGGAGGTGCCGCTGGAGCTTCTCGAAAAGGCGCAACGGGCCAGTGGGGCCAGCATCACCCAGACCGTTCGTACCGGGTTGCAACTGGTTGCGGCATCGCGGACTTACGCTCGCCTGCGCCAGCTCCGCGGCAAGGTTCGCTTCACCCGCACCTGGGCAGAGCTGAAGGCCGACCGATGATCGCGGCCGACACGAGCACATGGGTTGCCTTTCTAGAAGGCAGCGGAGGCGAGGACACCCACCTCTTCGACCGGGCGCTGGAAGACCGGCAGGTGCTCATGGTGCCGGTTGTGCTCACCGAGCTGCTGAGCGATCCGAGCCTTCCATCCGGCGTTGCCAAAACGCTCTCGGAAGTACCTCTGATCGAGATCGGACCTGGCTATTGGCAACGGGCAGGAGCCTTGCGGGCGAAGGCGCTGGCCAATCGCCGCAAGGCGCGCCTCGGCGACGCCCTGATCGCCCAGATCTGTATCGATCGAGGCATTCCTCTCCTCACGCGAGACCGGGACTTCCGGGCGTTCGCTGGCGCCGCCGGCCTCGATCTTGTACTTGAACCCTGAAGTTGGCAACTACGGCAAGAACTTCGCCAGCCCCGGCAGCGCCTTGCCGATGTCGTTATAGATCACGACCACGGCAAACAGAATGAGGAAGACGAAAGCCGCCTGGTAAATGCGCTCTTTGATCTTCATACTGATGTCGCGGCGCATCACGCTCTCGATGACCAGCAGCAGGATCACGCCGCCATCCATGATAGGAATCGGGAACAGGTTGAAGATGCCGAGATTGAGGCTGATGGCGGCCATCAGCGCCAGCAGTGGCATCCAGCCCTGGCGGGCGGCCTCGCCGGAGGCGCGCGCGATGCCGATGGGCCCGTCGATCTGCTTCATCGAGACCTTGCGTGCGGCCAGTTGCCGCACCAGCTCCAGAATCAGCACTGAGTAGCGCTTGTTGACCTTGATGGACTTAGAAAGGGCGTCGGAAAAGCTTAGTTTCTCTATGTGCACCGGGTTGGAGCTGAATCCCATCCGCCATTGCGAATCGCCGTGCGAGTTATGCCATAAGACAGGGGCTACGTTAAAGTGCAGCTCCTGGCCGTTGCGCACCACCGTGACGTCCAGCGGCTTACCCGGATTCTGCTGCAGGTAATTGATCAGCGCGCGCATGGAACGCATGGCCAGGCCGTTCACCGCTATTACCTCGTCTCCAACCTTCATGCCGGCCTGAGCTGCCGGCATACTGGGTTCAAGTTCGGTAACGATGTTCGGTACCTTTGGTCCCCAACCGCTAAGTTCGCCGTACTCATCCCGGCCCTGCTTATCAGGGATGATGGTTTTGGTCAGAACCTGCCCGCCGCGCTGGATCGCCACCTCGAGCGGCTGTCCCGGGTTGAGCATGACTTTGGCTGCCACGTCCTCCCAAGTCGGCGACTGAGTGTTTCCGATGCGCACAATGCGGTCGCCAGGCTCGAAACCGGCCTTGGCTGCTGCTGAATTGTCCAGCACGGACCCGATGACCGCAGGCTCGTCGAGGATGTCGTGCTCGTAATGCACCATGAAAACGCCGGTGAGCAGCGCGATAGCCAGCAGGATGTTCATCGCCGGACCGGCCAGGGCGATGACGAACCGCTGCCAGCGCGGGTGCGAGAGGAACTCCCCAGGGTCGCCGGTGCGCGTCTCCATCGGGTTCTCGCCCGACATCTTGACGTAGCCGCCCAGCGGCAGCGCGCTGATGCGGTAATCGGTGTCGCCCTTGCGCCATCCCAGCAGGCGCTTGCCGAAGCCGATGGAGAATACCTCCACCCGGACCCCGAAGTACTTGGCGGCAATGAAGTGGCCCAGCTCGTGGATCAGGATGAGGATTCCGAGCACCAGGGCCACGGACCAGAGGATCGTGAAAGCGTTGTACATGAGGAGAATTATCCCGTCTCTATTTTGCTACAACGGGACGGCCTGTGCCTGCCTTTCTGGATTTCAACTGCTCGACCTGTTCCCTTGCCCGTTGCCGGGCTTCGGCGTCCATCGTCAGCACGTCCTCAATAGATTCAGGATGCCGGGCGCCAGTTGCTTTAAGTACGCCGCGGATAACCCGGGGGATTTCGTCAAATCCAATGGAACCGTCGAGGAACGCGGCCACCGCCGCCTCGTCGGCGGCATTCAGGGCCACGGTCCTTGCGCCTCCAGCTTCCGCGGCCTCATAGGCCAGGGCCAGACAGGGAAACTTTTGCATGTCGGGCGGGCGGAAATCCAGATGACGTAAGTCACTGACCGAGTAACGCAGATTGGACGGGATGCGCTCCGGCCAGGTCAGGGCATAGAGGATGGGCAGGCGCATGTCGGTGACCGAGAGCTGCGCCAGGATGCTGCCGTCCACGAACTCCACCAGCGAGTGGATGGTGGACTGCGGGTGCACCATCACCTTCACCCTGCTGGGAGGCAGGCCGAACAGGCGGCAGGCCTCGATCACCTCGAAGCCCTTGTTCATCAGCGTGGCCGAGTCGATGGTGATGCGCCGGCCCATCTTCCAGGTGGGATGGTTCAGCGCCTCTTCCACCGTGATGCGCGAGAACTGGGAGGCGGGAGTGTCGAGAAACGGACCGCCCGAGGCGGTCAGCCACACCGACTGGACCTCTTCGAGTCGGCCGCCGCGCATGCACTGGTGGACGGCGTTGTGCTCGCTGTCGATCGGAAGTAGCGGCTTGCCGTGCTTCTTG
>DATNJE010000117.1:0-9862 GCA_035604095.1 Terriglobales bacterium | reverse complement strand
AACCAGCCGCTGCACGCGCTAGCCAGCAGCGCCAGCGGGGGCGACGGAGTGTATGCGGACGGCTCTGGCAAAGGGGTTCCCGATCGCAGCCTCGACAGCGCCAACTTCTGGGTGGACGTCGCATTCACTCCCTCGGAGATGTCGCTGGTTTCCATCTCCGTGAAGCCGGCGAACGCCGGCTTGGCGGCCGGCGTGGCCACCCGCTTCACCGCCACCGCCAGCTACAGCGACGGCAGCACGCGAGACCTCGACGACCAGCAAGTGATATGGGAGTCGAAAGACCCACGCATCGCGACCGTCAACCGCTTCGGGATCGCGATGGGTGTTGCCGGAGGGGAGACCACCATCACCGCGCGCGTGAAGTCCGCGGTCGCTTCGGCATCGCTCGCGGTGTCGCCGGGCCCCGGCGGATCCCCAGAACCCTTGCTGGTGGTCACGAGCGCAGCCAATCCTTTCACCAGCTACCTGCCGGAGATCTTGCGGGCGGAAGGCCTGAACGAGTTCGACGTGCTCGATCTTTCTCGGGTCAGCGGGGCGGTCTTGTCCAGCTATGACCTGGTCCTGCTCGGGGATATGTCTTTGACATCGTCACAGGTGGCGATGATCGCCGAGTGGGTGAAGCAGGGCGGCGACCTGATCGCCATGCATCCCGACAAACAGTTAGCCGGCTTGCTGGGCCTGGCCGACGCCGGCGGAACGCTCTCCGATGCTTATGTCCAGATGAACACCAGTACCGGC
Source organism: Terriglobales bacterium (assembly GCA_035604095.1). GTDB lineage: Bacteria > Acidobacteriota > Terriglobia > Terriglobales > Acidobacteriaceae > JAHFUA01. Next base: position 9,124 of record DATNJE010000117.1, on the reverse strand, counting down.
CCGGGCGTGGGTCTGGTGGCCGACCCCATCCAGTACCACGGCAGCGCCGACCGCTACTCCCTGAAGGGCGCCACCAGCCTGGCAACCCTGCATGACTCGTCCTCGGCCCCCGCCAGCGGTCCGGCAGTGACCCAGAATGCGATCAAGCGTGGCAAGGCGGCGGCCTTCACTTACGATCTGGCGCGCTCCGTGGTTTACACGCGGCAGGGCAACCCGGCCTGGAGCGGCCAGACGCGCGACAAGGTGACCCCCATCCGCACCTACGAACTGTTTCTAGGCAAATCTAGTGTGGACCCAAAGCCCGACTGGGTCGATTTCAACAACATCGCCATTCCCCAGGCGGACGAACAGCAGCGTCTGCTGGCCAACCTGATCCTGCAGATGGCCGCCGCCCGAAAACCGCTGCCGCGATTCTGGTACTTGCCGCGTGGCCTGAAGGCCGCAGTAGTGATGACCGGCGATGACCATGGCTCTTTCTATGCCGCCGGGAACGGCAACACAGCCGCCCGCTTCAGCGACTATCTCAACGCCAGCCCGCCGGGATGCAACACCGACGAGTGGGAATGCGTGCGCGCTTCTGCGTACCTGTTCCCTCCCTCCGTGGCCACCAACCCCATGAGCAACGGGCAGGCTGCCGACGCGGTGGCCCGGGGTTTCGAGATCAGCATCCACGTGAAAGAGCCGCAGCGTCCAGCCCAGCTTGGGACCACCAGCCCCAGCAGTCCGGATTGCACCGACTGGAACGCGACTTCCCTGGACGGTTTCTACACCGTGCAGCTGTCTTCTTTCTTTTCACACTACACCAGCGTTCCTCTCCCGCAGACCGCCCGCATGCACTGCGTTTCTTGGAGCGACTACGATTCCCAGCCGCAGATCGAGCTCCTGCACGACATCAGGCTGGATACGAACTACTACTACTACCCCAAGACGTGGGTCAACGACCGGCCCGGGCTCTTCACCGGCTCCGCGTTGCCGATGCGATTCGCCACCCGCAACGGCACGGTCATCGACGTCTACCAGGCCGCAACCCAGATGACGGATGAATCCGGACAGAGCTATCCTTTCACCAGCGACGTCCTGTTGGATAACGCCCTGGGACCGCGAGGTTACTACGGCGTGTTCACCGCCAACATGCACGCCGATACCACCGACTCGACGGCGGCACTCGCCATCGTAGCCTCGGCACAAGCCCGCGGGGTGCCGGTCGTTTCCGCGCTGCAGATGTTGAAATGGCTGGATGGCCGCAACCGGTCGTTTTTCTCCGCGCTGGAGTGGAAGGATGGGGTTGTGAGCTTCGCGGTGTCGGTGGCGCACGGAGCGAACGGGCTGCAGGTCCTGCTGCCGGCACAATCGGCATCCGGTCGGCTTGCCGGGATCTCCCTGAACGACAACGAAGTTCCGTTCACTACGCGCGTCATCAAGGGGATCGAGTACGCTGCTTTTGCCGCAGGTTCGGGCGGGGCCTGCCGCGCCTGGTACCGCTCCACTGCCGCCACTAGCACAGCGCGTCCTCGAGCGCGCTCCGGTCCATCTTCTCATCCCGGTACTTGACGGTCACCCGTGCGTAGAGGGAGGGCCCTCACTCGCCGGCTTTGCCTCGGTCCAGCGCACGCGCGCCCGGCACCACAACGGGCGTTCGCCGGCACGATCAACGGCCGCTCGCCTTGCGCGCGATAGATCTCCCCGCGCGTCGTAGAGCGGTGCCCTGCCGGGGAGTCTGTGTCTTCGGTCAGTAGCCTACATCGCAGGCAAATACGAGGCCGCGAGCTTGGTCACTGGGGGCGACTGCGCCGAGCGGGCTACTCTGAGTGAGCACGGCCCGCCTTTGCCCCGCCCTTGGCGGCACCGCGGCGGTGAGAAATTTTTCGGGCCGTCTATCAATGCGGCAAACACTACATACCGCCAAGAACGAGATCAGTACCTGCGAGAGTTTGTGCTGTTCCCGTGGATCCCGCGCAGGGCCGACATTCGAACGCCCCACTGCTGCGGAACGGGGCTTTGTGTGTTGCACTGTCGGTCGCGATGTGCTCGTGCGGCGGCGGAGGCAGCGGAAGCGGGAGCGGCGCATCGCAGTTTCCTCAGCCACCCCCGGGTTCGGCCTTTCTGAATGCCAGCGACGTGAATCTGCTGGTGCAGACGGCGGCGACGACCGGAAACTCCGACTCGATCACAATTGCCGTGGTGGATCGTCTCGGAGTGATTCTAGCAGTGTGGCAAGGATCGAACGCTCCAGCGCAGTCCCCGACAACTTCGGCGAGATGGTCAACACGACGGACCTCGCGGTATCGCTGGCTCGTACGGCTGCATTCTTCAGCAATGACCAGGCACCGCTGTCGTCGCGCACAGTGCGGTTCATCAGTGGTATTCACTTCCCGCCGGGCATTGCGAACACGGCGAGCGCCGATTTGTACGGCATCGAGAATACGAATCGTGGGTGCACCCTTTCGACAAACTACCTTCCGGGCCGGCTGTTCCGCTGCCCACTCTGCCGACCTCACGACGCCCAGTCATCTAGGTATCATCACCGGCAAGGCCGACCTAATGGATCGCGCCGGAAGCGACACGGAAGCGATCGGCGATGTTCGGACTGCAGAATGCCCTGGATTATCTGATTGAGGAGAGGCTTTTCCATTTCGTGGCGGCAGCGGAACAGCATCCCGAGTTTGCGACCGAGTTGCCGCACTTCCTGAACGAGATTCCGTGCTCAGGAACTCCCGCGCTTCGCCCGAGTCAAAGAGATGCTTCAGGCTGCATGACGGTCCTTTGGCTCAGGTCACTGGGTTCACCGGGCGGATACGATGCGGCGACCAATTACGTGGACAGCACCGTCACGTTGGGCACGACGTACGTCTACGTCGTGCCCTCGGCGGACGCGAACGGTGTGGAGAGTGCTTTCTCCAACCAGGCTACCGCAGTGGTACCGACGCCCTGACGCAGGCGCCAGCGGTTAGGTTGAAGCGTATTGCAGCAAGGGCAGAGCCGCCCGCTCAGCGGCGATGGCCGTTGGCCGGAGCTAGTCGTCGGCCCCCTCGCCCTCACCATTACCGCTGCCGCCCCGCCGGACCGCGATTGGTGTCTGGGCTGCGACATCCGCCCGCCCGATGCTGCAGTAAATGAATCCCGCCGCCGACATGATCGCCGGATGGTACAGGTTGCGTCCGTCCACCACGATCGGGTACGCCATCACCGCCCGCACGCGTTCCAGATCGAGCGTCGCAAACTCCTTCCAGTCCGTCAGGATCAGCAACGCATCCGCTCCGCGAGCGGCGTCATAGGGGCTCTCGCAATAGCTGACGCCGCGTTCCGACAGCACTTCACGCGCGCGTTCCATCGCGGCCGGATCGTAAGCCCGGATCTCGCAGCCTTCGCGCAGCAACATCTCCACCACCGCCAGCGCCGGCGACTCGCGGATGTCATCCGTACCGCCCTTGAAGGCCAACCCTAGCACGGCCAGCTTCTTTCCGCGTAGCGTCCACAGAGCCGCCTTCACCCTGCGCACGAACCGTTGCAGCTGCTCTTGGTTCACCCGGCTGACCTCCTCCAGCATGCGGAAGTCGTAGCCGCATTCCCGCGCCACGGCGTGAAACGCTTTCAAGTCTTTGGGAAAGCAGGAGCCGCCATACCCGATGCCGGGATGAAGGAACCGGCGCCCGATGCGGGAGTCGGTGCCGATGCCCTCGCACACCTGCTGGATGTCGGCGCCGACCGCCTCGCAGATGTTCGCCACCGCGTTGATGAACGACACCTTGGTTGCCAGGAATGCGTTCGACGCGTGCTTGATCAGCTCCGCGCTCTTGGCGCTGGTCACGATTACCGGCGGGGGAGTTGGCGCCGTCGTCGACCCGGGAACGCGCGACGCTTCCTGGTAGTAGCGGCCGCTCGACAGCGGTTCATAGATCTGGTGCAGCACGGCGGAGCTGCGCTGGTTATCCACCCCCAGCACGATGCGGTCAGGATAGAGGAAGTCCCGCACCGCCGAACCCTCGCGCAGGAATTCTGGGTTTGAGGCCACATCGAAGGATCCCGGCGCCGCCCCGTTCAGCAGCATCGCTTTGCGGATCCAGTCGTGTGTGAACACCGGTACCGTGCTTTTCTCCACCACCACCTTGTAGCCGTCCAGGGTCTGGGCGATGGCGCGCGACACTGCTTCGACGTACGACATATCGGCTTCGCCCTGTTCGGTGGCCGGCGTTCCCACCGCGATGAACACCGCCGCAACACCCGCCAGCGCCGGCTTCAACTCGGAGGTGAACTCAAGCCTCCGGCCGCGATGCTTGGCCAGCAGTTCTTGCAGATACTCCTCGTAGATCGGCGCCTCGCCCTGCTGCAGCCGCTCGATCTTCTGCCGGTCGTTATCGACGCAGGTGACCTCGTGTCCCAGCTCAGCAAAACACACTGCCGCCACCAACCCTACGTATCCGGAGCCAATGATCGCTAAACGCACGGGACCGTCCTTAAAGAACGAATTTCGTTGGTCTGGTGTCAGAATAACCCATTTTAATAGAGCTTGCGATTTTGCATCGGGACAGTGACCCCCACGGGCCGATATTGATGTCTGGCGGCCCACCCACAGGGTACGTGGGGCCGGCCAAGGGTCTCCCCCGGAGATGTCGGCGGAAGGAAACCCGGGTGGATATGCAAAGTCTTGCACTATACCTGATAGCTCCCCCTCGCATCCCTCCATGGGATTAGTTATCTCTTTGGTTTCAGCAACTTGCGGCCAGATTACTTTCGTGCGGTTAGCCCCCCTTTTGGAAACACGGTTGCATTGTCATGGTGCTGGGAAGACAGAACCCAGCCAGGGGGACGCATGCAAAGGATTAAAGTGGCCATCGTCGGCGGTGGCTACTGGGGACAGAATCTACTTCGCAATTTTTGGGAAGTGGCGGAGGCCGAACTGGCCTTCGTCTGCGATCTTGATCCGAAAGCGCTGGCACGCGCTCAGCGCCGCTATCCCACCGCGCAGGTGACTCGCCATTTCCGCGAACTACTCGACAGTCCGCGTGTGGACGCCGTCGTGCTCGCCACTCCGGTCTCGACCCATTATGAGTTCGCGCGGCAGGCGTTGCTGGCCGGCAAGCACGTGCTGGTGGAGAAACCGCTGGCGCGCAGCACCGCCGAAGTCCTGGACCTGATGGATCTGGCCGAAAAACAGGGCAAGCTCCTGATGGTGGACCACACCTTCTTGTACACCGCCGCCGTGCGCCGCATGAAGCAACTGGTGGAGAGCGGCGACATCGGGGAGATGCTCTACTTCGATTCCGTCCGCATCAATCTCGGCCTGGTGCAGAGCGATATCAACGTCATGTGGGACCTTGCGCCCCACGACTTTTCCATTCTCAACTACTTGTGCGACAGCGATCCGGTCGCCGTATCCGCCGTGGGCGCACGCCATCTGGGGTGCCCCTACGAGAACATCGCCTACATCACTGCGCGCTACGAGTCTTCTCTCATCGCCCATTTCCACGTCAACTGGTTGTCGCCGGTGAAGGTCCGCACCACGCTGGTCGGCGGCAGTTCCAAGATGATCGTGTACGACGACATGGAGAACAGCGAGAAGATCCGAGTGTACGACCGCGGCTTCACTGTCAATCACGACCCTGAGCGCCGCGAAAAGCTGCTCACCGGCTATCGCAACGGCGACATGCTGGCTCCCAATCTGGAGAACACCGAGGCGCTGCGGCTGATGGCGTGCGATTTCATCGGCTCTATCCTGGAGAACCGCCAGCCCTTGAGCGATGCCGTCGCGGGTTACCGCGTGGTGCGGCTGCTCGAGGCGGCGCAGCAGTCCATCGAAAAGAACGGTCGAGAAGTCGCCTTGCTGGGCGCGGAGATCGGCCGGCCTGCAGCCAAGGTGGTTTCGATGCGGGCATAAGAGCATAAGGAAAGAGGGTAAAGGCTATGGACTATTGCCGTGTCACGCCTGACGTCAAGCTGGGACGCAACGTGGTTTTTCACGCGTTCGTCAATCTCTACGGCTGCACCATCGGCGACAACTCCCGGATTGGGACCTTCGTCGAGATCCAGAAGAACGCCATCATCGGCAAGAACGTCAAGGTTTCCAGCCATACTTTCATCTGTGAAGGCGTGACCATTGAAGACGACTGCTTCATCGGCCACAACGTTTCCTTCATCAACGACAAGTATCCCCGCGCCACCGCAGCCGGCGGCCAGTTGCAGACCGAGACCGACTGGAAGGTCGTGACCACGCGGGTCAAGCGCGGCGCCTCCATCGGCACCAGCGCCACTATCCTTTGCGGCGTCACCATCGGCGAGAACGCCATTGTTGGCGCCGGCAGTGTGGTAACCAAAGATGTTCCCGACAACGCGATCGTGGCCGGGGTTCCGGCGCGCATCGTCAACAAGGCGGTGACGGTATGAAAGTAAAGTTCGCAGATCTCCAAGCCCTACACGCTCCCCTGATGGACGAATTCCGCCAGGTGTTCGAGCGCGTGCTGGAAAATTCGTCGTTCATCCTCGGAGCCGAGGTAAGCCGTTTCGAGGAAGCCTTCGCCAAGTATCTGGGCGCTGGCCACTGCATTGCCGTGACCAACGGCACGGTGGCGCTAGAGCTGGCCCTGCTCGCCATGGGCGTCGGCCCCGGCGATGAAGTCATCACGGTGCCCAACACTTTCATCGCCACCTCCGAAGCGGTCAGCGCAGTGGGTGCGCGTCCGGTGTTCGTGGACGTGGACCCGGTGTCGTACAACATGGACCCCACGCTGGTGGAGCGCGCCATTACTTCCCGCACCAAGGTCCTGCTGCCGGTCCATCTCTACGGGCAGACGGCGGACATGGACCCGCTGCTGGAGATCGCCGCGCGCCACAGCCTCAAAGTTCTGGAAGACGCCTGCCAGGCGCACGGCGCTGAGTACGAGGGCAAGAAGGCCGGCACCATGGGCGTCGCCGGCTGCTTCAGCTTCTATCCCGGCAAGAACCTGGGCGCGCTGGGCGAAGGGGGCGGGGTGGTCACCAGCGATCCCGACCTAGCTGCACGCATGCGCTTGCTGCGCGACCATGGCTCGCTGCGCAAGTACGAGCACAGCGTCCCCGGTTACAACTATCGTCTGGAAGGATTGCAGGGCGGTTTTCTGGCCGTCAAGCTGCCGCACCTCGATGGCTGGAACGACCGCCGGCGCATGGCGGCCGAGCATTATGACAATCTGCTCGCCGGCAACGGCATCATCACTCCGGTCGAGATGCCGTACGCGCACCACGTGTATCATCTCTACGTGATCCAGGCGGACGACCGCGAGCATTTACGCCGCGACTTGAACGCCGCCGGTGTCGAGACCGGCCTGCACTATCCCGGCCCGCTGCACCTGCAGGAAGGGTACAAGTCTCTGGGCTACAAGAAGGGAGACTTCCCGGTCTGCGAGCGTCTGGCGGACCGCATCCTCTCCCTGCCCATGTTCCCGGACATCGCCCGCGAGCAGGTGGAGTTCGTAGTCTCGGTGATCAAGGAGTCGCAATGTCGCACGGAACCGGCCCGGCAGGCGTTCGCGAAGTAGCCGCGGTCTTCGGAAGCAAGCAGGTTCGTCCCGATCCCGAGTGGGAGCGGGAGTTCGCAACCTCCTTGCGCGAGAAGCAGGCGCGCGAGGAGCTGCTGGACCTGTTCGGACGCTTTCGCTCGGGCGAGAGCGCGTTCGACCGCATGATGCGCCGCGTGCTGGTGCGTGCCCTGGCCAAGTCGGTGGGCAACGACCTGCAGGTCGAGGCTAACGTCGTGCTCAAGCATCCGGAGACGATGGAATTCGGCGACTCGGTGTTCCTCGGTGCGCAGTCCATGATCCAGGGACGCTTCGATGGAAGTTGCAAGATCGGCAACCACGTCTGGATCGGCCCGCAGGCCTACTTCGATGCGCGCTGCCTCGTGCTCGAGGATTACGTCGGCTGGGGCCCGGGTGCGAAGGTGCTGGGCTCGGCCCACACCGGCGAGCCGGTGGAAGATCCCATCATCGCCACGCCGCTCGTGATCAAGCCCGTGGTGATCGGCTTCGGCGCGGACATCGGGACTAATTCGGTGGTCCTGCCCGGCGTGCGGGTGGGGGCGAATGCCATCATCGGCGCCGGCGCCGTGGTGAACCAGGATGTACCGGACTACGCGATCGCCGCCGGAGTTCCGGCGCGCGTGCTGCGCGACCGACGCGACAAGTAGGTCTTGGGCAAGGCCAACGGCCCCACGTCAGCCATCTTGCAATCGTTTCATGCTCGCGGCCTAACTGCACCCGGTTGACGCGCCATCCCCTTCAGAGACCAACTACGGCTGCGTGACTTTCACGTGATTCACCACCAGCGTAACCGGCAGGGACGAGCTGCTGAGGGTTCCTGCAATGCCGCCGGTTTGCGTCTGGATGATCAAGAACATCGGTGTAGGCGGTATAAACGACGAAGGACTTGTGTAGCTACAGCGAATGTAATTCCCGTCTACTGCCATCGATACCTCAGTCGAGTTCCCTGAACTACGCCAGCTGTGCACCTGGGAGGGGGGACCCTCATGTTTCTCTCCAGTTAAGTCGACACTCCGTCCGCTTAGCCTACTACTTCAGGCTAAGACTAGCTATGGTTGGGTCACTTGCACATAACCAATCTGCAATTGGGCAGGCAAGTCAGAATTGTTTGGCGTACCCGCAACGCCACCTGTTTGAGTCTGAATAATCAGGAACATAGGGTTGGTTATCACCTTATGGCAAGTGGTCACAAGGTTGCCATCCATATATTGCTTGACACTGGACGAAGTCCACACCGTTGTAAACAGGTGCCAGTTGGTGTCGACGGAGTAACTTATTCTGTTGCACGCCGAAGTGGAACCAGGATCGTAGACACTGAACCCACACCAACCACCTGGTCCGCCGTAACACTCCGTCATGTCAATCTCGGTGTATCCGGAAGCACCAAAGGCAGGACAGGTGTGTCCATTGATGGTAACCCCAGTGTTCCCAGTGAGCGGGTTCGTGTACTGACAGTTTGAACCCAAAAGCCATGTGGCAGGCCACAGAGCTGTAGCTATGGGTGGAAACTTCGCGTAGATTTCGACCGTCCCGTAAGTGAAGTTGAAAGTGGCCCACTGGATGTCTCCAGTGATGTAAGGCCACGAACTTGGTGCGGTGAAGTAGTCTCCACA
>DATNJE010000116.1:0-11542 GCA_035604095.1 Terriglobales bacterium | reverse complement strand
AACATCACGGCGTATGGGCAACCCAATGCCTTGCCCAGGCCCGCTTTCCCCGATGAACACCGCATTCAGATTTCCGACACCCTCTCGCTGGTCAAGGGCAAGCACAACCTGAAGTTTGGCTTCGACGCCAACCTCGTCCATGACTTGATTATCAATCTGTTCAACGGCAGCGGTATCTACAGCTACAGCAGCACCAGTACAAGCAACACGTATGGCGCGGCTTGCGCCGCTAGCAACGGCAGCTATGAGCCGTTCTGCAACTGGGTGGCCGACATCTTCAGCTTGGCCGCCAGCGGCACAACGGGCCAACACTACAGCACCTTCTCGCAGGTTTACGACCCGATTACGAAAGTAGGCCGGGGCGACTTTATGGACAACCTGCTCGACTGGTTCGCGCAGGATAGTTGGAAGATCAGGCCCAACTTGACACTCAACGTCGGCGTGCGTTACGACCTGCAACTGCTGCCACCGCCGGCAATCCCCAATACAAAAACTCCGCTCCTGACCCAACTCACATCTACGATGAACACGGACAAGGGGGAGTTCGCCCCGCGCATCGGAATTGCATGGCAGCCGTTCAAGAATACGGTTGTCCGGGCCGGATATGGGCTCTTTTACGCGCTCACTCAAACCAGCACCTACTACGCGCTGGCGTACGAGAACGGCGTGTTCCAGACACAGTACAACTGCAACCCCGGTACTGCCTGCGCGCCGACGTTCCCCAACGTCCTGTTCGCGCCCCCGGGACCTCCGCTAGCTTCCCCATTTACCGGAGCCCCGACCCCCACCGTCTGCTCGGCATGCGCGGCCGCCGCTACCCTGGCTACCATCGCGACGCACGGCTTGACCACCAACTTCCTGCCCCCGAGAGTTCATGAAGCCAATTTGAGCATCGAACGTCAATTGCCGGGCAATATGACGGTTTCCGCATCCTACCTGCTCAGCCGCGGTCTACGATTGCCGGCCTTCGTGGATGCCAATATTGATCCCGTTAATGGGGTGAGCACGAAAACCTACGATGTCCTGAGTTCCGCAGGTGCGATCACTCAGTCATTCGCAGAGCCTTTCTACACGCAGCGTCTCAATCCCGCCACCGGCGTGATCCTGACCGGCGAAAGCGTGTTGAATTCCTGGTATAACGCGTTAGTCGTCACCTGGCGCAAGCCGATGTCGCACGATCTCGAAGTGTTCGCCGATTACACCTTCAGCAAGTCCCAGGACAACGGCCAGGTTGAGGGGCAGTTCGGCACCTTCTATGGTACGGACTACCCGGTGAATCCCTTCAATCTTAAGGCCGAGAATGCTCTGTCTGACCTGAACCAAACACATCATTTCGGTTCCACCGTGGTTTGGACGCCGTCGTACTTTAGAGGCGCCAGCAGCCGTGTGGAGCGGGGCTTTCTCAATGGTTGGATACTTTCGACGGCGGTGGGAGCCGGTTCCGGACAGCCAGTTACTGCCAATCTCGTTCAATCCAGCTACGGCGGTATCGACGGAGGTCCGACCGGCGCTGTAGTTAACAACAGCGGTACTAATACTGGTGGCCGGGCGCCTTGGCTCGGACGCAACTTCCTCACTGGCCCTGGATTTTTCGACATGGACGCGCGCATCGGGCGCAACATTCCAATCCACGAACGCGCCCAGTTGCAACTTCGCGTTGATGCTTTCAACCTGCTGAACCACCAGAATGTCCTGGGGGTCAACACATCTGCATTCAACTTCGCAGCCGCGGGCTCCGGTGGATGCCCCGCCGCCGCGGCCGGGTTCGGCGGTTGCTTTGTCCCGAACAGCAGCTTCCTTGCGCCAACCAGCACGAGTGGCCTTCTACTCGGCGCCCGGCAAATGCAGTTTTCGGCTCGGCTGAACTTCTAAGGGGACTACGTGCCTGACTTTAAGGCCGGATGCGATGGCATCCGGCCTTTTCTTGTGCCAGCGCCGCAGCCAGGCGCGGGATCACGGCGCTCAGCAGGGCCACGAATTCCTTCTGCACGCGGGCGCCGATCTCCAGCACTTCTTCGTGGGTGATGGGCTGATCGGAGAGCCCGGCCGCCAGGTTGGTCACGCAGGAGAAAGCCAGCACGCGGATGCCCATGTGGCGGGCCACGGTGACTTCGGGCACGGTGGACATGCCCACCAGGTCCACGCCGATCTTCTTCAGGTATTGGATCTCGGCGTGGGTCTCGAAGGATGGTCCGAGCAGCGCGGCATACACGCCGTTTCCCAGCCAGATCCCGAGCCGCGCCGCCTCCTCCTGCGCCAGGTGCCGGAAATGCGGGTCGTAGGCGTTGCCCATATCGAAGAAGCGCAGCCCGAAGCGGTCATCGTTGGGGCCGGCGACAGGGTTCACGCCCTGCAGGTTGATGTGGTCGCGAATCAGCACCAGGCAGCCGGGACGGAGGTCGCTGCCAATGCCGCCGGCGGCGTTGGTCAGGATGACGGCACGAATTCCCATGCGCCCGAAAACCCGGATGGGGAAAGCAACGTCCTTGATGGAGTGCCCTTCGTAGAGATGCACGCGGCCTTGCATGACAGCCACGGGCGTGGCGGCGATGCGGCCCACTACCAGCCGCCCGGCGTGACCGATGGCGGTGGAACGCGGGAAATGGGGGATCTCGCCGTAGGGGATGTGGACCGCGTCGGCCATGCCCTCGGCGAAGTCGCCCAGCCCGGAACCGAGCACCAGCGCGATCTCCGGGCGCAGCGCGGTTTTTGAGCGAATGAACTCAGCCGCCGCTCCGGCGCGGGAGAATTCGTCGAGAGGGACGGATTGGGTGACCACAGTCACTCGCTGCTCACGCCAGCAATATTCCCACAATCGAAGCCGACATCAGGTTAGCCATGGTGCCGGCGAGCATGGCGCGGAAGCCCAGCCGGGCCAGCTCGCCGCGCTTGTTCTCCGCCAGCGCGCTGATGCCGCCGATCTGTATGCCGATGGAGCTGAAGTTGGCAAATCCGCACAGCGCGAAGGTGGCGATGGTGAACGAGCGCGGGTCGAGCAGCGCCCTCTGGGTGCCCAGCATGGAATAGGCCACCAGTTCGTTGATCACCATGCGCGTCCCCAGCAGGTTGCCGACTGCAAGGCAGTCTTTCCAGGGGATACCAATCACGAACGCGATCGGCGCGAAGATCAAGCCGAAGATCTGCTCCAGGCTGGCCGGAAACCAGGACGCCACGTGATTGTGGATGCCGCCCAGGACCCCGTTCACCAGGTAGATCAGGGCCAGGAACGAGATCAGCATGGCGGCCACGTTCAGCGCCAGGTGCAGGCCGTCGATGGTGCCGCGGGCGATGGCGCCGAGCACGTTTTCGTCCTTGGGCATCGCGGCCGCATCGAGTTCGGCCTGCGCAGACGCTGTCTCCGCATCCGGCTTGAGCTTGCCGGAGGTCAGCGGGATCTCCGTCTCCGGCACCAACATCTTGGCCATCAGGATGGTCCCGGGGGCGGTCATGATGACCGCGCTCAGCAGGTGCTTGGCTTCGATGCCATAGAGGATGTACGCCCCCATGATGCCGCCGGAGACGTGGGCCATCCCCGCCGTCATCACCGTCATCAACTCGGAGCGCGTGAGCGAGGGCAGGAACGGGCGGATGGTCAGCGGCGCTTCCGTCTGGCCCATGAAGATGCTGGCCGCCACGTCGAGCGCCTCGGCGCCGCTTGCGCCCATCTGCACCATCACCTTGGCAAACTGGCGGATGATGAGCTGCATGACGCCGAAGTGATAAAGCACCGCGAAAAATGCCGAGATAAAGATGATCGTGGGCAGCACCTGAAAAGCGAAGAAAAATCCCATCTGCCCGTTCTTCTTGCCCAGTTCGCCGAAGACCAACGACGAACCGGCGAAGGAATAGCTCAGCAGTTGGTTCACGCCCGCGCCCGCCCAAGTCAGCAGGCTGCGTCCGAAGGAAAAGCGCAGCACGAACAGCGCAAACAAAAATTGGAGACTGATTCCCCAGATCACAGTCTTCACACTGATCTTGCGGCGGTTGGTGGAGAAGAGAAAGGCGAGGCCCAGCATCGTGGCCAGGCCGGCGAATCCCATCAGGCGGCCCATGGAGAGCCTCCAGTTGTCAGTTGCCAGTTGCCAGTTGCCCGAACCTGGGAGGGCACGGCTTTAGCCGTGCCGAATTGGTGTTCCTTTTGTGGGGGCTTTAGCCCCTGAGCCTCACTTGCCCACTTCGACATGTCGAGTCCCCTGGATGATTCTGTGGATGAGCGGCCGCCGCGAGACCGGCGGCTGCGGGGCGATGGAGTAGCTTTCCTCCAGCAGCCGGCGCGCCTCGTTCAGCCGGGCGTCGGAATTGTAGTGGATGGTCGAGAGCGGTTCGCCGGCGTGGACCGCGTCGCCGACTTTCTTATGTACCACCACCCCGACCGCGGGATCGATGGCGTCCTCTTTCTTTTCGCGGCCACCGCCCAGCACCAGGCTGGCGACACCGACTTTCTCGCATTGGATTGAAGCCACGAAGCCGCCGCTGCGGCTCAGGATCGGCAGCCGGTGCTGAGCTTGCGGCAGTCGGCGGGTATCGTCGATCACAACGGCATCACCGCCTTGGAGCGCGATGATCTCGCGGAACCGTTCCAGCGCGGCGCCGGAGGCGATCAATTCCGCCGCCAGCCGCCGGCCCTCGTCCAGGCTGGTGACGCGCCCGGCCAGGAACAGCATCCACCCTGCCAGTTCCAGGCACAGTTCTCGCAGGTCGGCCGGCCCCGAGCCGCGCATGACCTCAATGCATTCCTCGATTTCGAGCGCGTTGCCGACCTTGTTGCCCAGCGGCTGGTCCATATCGGTGATGAGCGCCACCATCTTCTTGCCCATGCGCACGCCGGTTTCGACCATGAGCTCGGCCAGCGAGGTGGCGGACTTCTCCGACTTCATGAACGCGCCGCTGCCCGTCTTCACGTCGAGCACCAGGGCGTCGATGCCTTCCGCCAGCTTCTTGCTCATGATGGAGCCACAGATCAAGGGCGGGCTTTCGACGGTGGCGGTGACGTCGCGCAGGGCGTAGAGCTTCTTGTCGGCAGGAGCGATCTCGGCGGTCTGGCCAATCAGGGCGCAACCGCAGGTGGCGAGCACGCGCCGGAATTCCGCGAGCGAGAGATTGACGTTGAAGCCGGGAATGGATTCCAGCTTGTCGAGTGTCCCACCGCTGTGGCCGAGGCCGCGGCCGCTGATCATCGGCACCGGCACGCCGGCCGCCGCCACCAGGGGCGCAATCACCAGCGAGGTCTTGTCGCCCACGCCGCCGGTAGAGTGCTTGTCCACCTTGCGCCCGGGGAGATCGGAGAGATCGAGCACGCTGCCGGAGTGCAGCATGCTTTCGGTGAGCGCGGCGATTTCGGCGCGGGTCATGCCGCGCAGCAGGACGGCCATCAGCCAGGCCGCCGCCTGGTAATCGGGGATGCGGTCGGCAGTGTAGCTGCTGATAAAGAACTCGATCTCTTGCGGCGACAGTTCGCCGCCGTCACGCTTCTTGCGGATGACGTCGATGGCGCGCATCGTCGCAGACGAGCCCCAGCCATTGGGCGCTCGCAAAGCCCCCTTCCAGACGGAATAAAGAAACGGAAGCTTATCGTGAGAGGGCGCGGGAGAAAAGGAATTTTCCAGCCGGTTCGCCCGGTGAGCTGTTTATGCAAGTAAGAAGAGGCGCACCTTGCGATGCGCCCCCGTCGGTAGTTTAGTGGTCGTGGTCGTGGTCGTGACCGTGGTCGTGGTCGCGCCGATGGTCGTTGTCCACGGGCCCGAGACGGCTGCGTATCTCGCCGGATGGATGGTTCGTCGTGTGCACGTTGACGTACGCCGCACCCGCTCGGATCGCCTTAATCATCTCGGCGAAGCCAGCCGCTCCGGGGTCGATCGCCTGTCCAGCGTTGGCACCTGAAGAGGCGATGACGTCGGCGGCGGTGAGCGTGCCGGTGATGGTCGCCGGATTGGTGGCCGGGCAGGGTTGAGGGGTTGGCACACCCGCAGGCGGAGCCAGATTCGTGCACAGGAACAGCACGATCCCGCCCGTGATCGCGGGCCGGCCGAAATGGATATGGGACTGGAGCACGCCCGAAGAGAGATCCCGATAGGTCTCCTCGTAGTCGATGGCCGAGCCATCGCTGTGAATCCTAATCTTGAACTCGCCGGTTGCCGCTGTATTGATGGTCAACGGCGTTTCTTGATAGCCGACGAGATGCACCCTGATCACTTCGTCGTCGGCGGCCACTGCCGTAACCACCATCATCAATAAGGTTGCGGCGGCAACAACTAAAATGCGCTTCATCGTGCCCTCCTTTGCTGGGCTCAGATTGTTAGGGGCCGGGTTTCCTGGGTGTCGTTGGGGACCAATGAGCATCTCGGAACTTTCCTCGGTCCCGGGGGGAGCGGGCAAGGGACAGCTCACAAAACGCGGGTCGGACTCTATCCCCGCCGGCAGAGCCTGTCAACACACGGCATGTAAAGCAGAAGTAAAAGTTTTGTAACCGCTACGGCCAGCCAGAAGGCAGACTGGCAGCGGTTCTAGGCCGGCCCGGACGTGGCAGTTCAGTACGCGCTGCGAGAGGCGGTTCCCGATGCTCCCGGGGCGCCGAGTTCGCGCATGATGTTGACGCTGGCGCTGGTTCCGATGCGGTCGGCGCCGGCCTTGAGCATGGCGGCAAAATCGGCGGCATTGCGAACACCGCCGGCCGCCTTGACGCGGCAGCGGTCACCCACCACGCGCCGCATCAGAGCCACGTCTTCGAGCGTGGCCCCGCCGGTACTGAAGCCGGTGGAAGTCTTGACGAAATCCGCGCCCGCCGCCAAGGCGAGCTGGCACGCGGTCTCCTTCTCCTTGTTGGTCAGCAGGGCGCACTCCAGGATGACTTTGAGGATGGCTCCGGCCTCATGGCAAGTTTCGGCGAGAACCCGGATGTCAGTCTCGACCAGCGCGTGATCGCCGGACTTGAGCGCGCCGATGTTCATCACCATATCCAGTTCGTCGGCGCCGAGGCGCAGGCATTCCTCCGCCTCCAGGCGCTTGGCGGTGGTGACGGAAGCGCCCAGCGGGAACCCGATCACCACGCCGGTCTTCACCGGAGTATCGCGCAGGTGGCCGGCGCAGAACGACACCCACGTAGGGTTGATCATGACGCAGGCAAAGCCGTACTGCGCGGCTTCATCGCAGAGCTGTATGACCTGGACGCGGCTGGCCTCGGGACGCAGCAGAGTATGGTCGATGCACCAGGCCGCGGCCTGCCATTCCGGAACCGGGAGCGAGGCGTCTGGGCCGCTCAGGCTGGGATAAAGGCTCATCGCTACCATGCTACCGCAGCTCTACTTTCCGCTGTAAGCCTCCGGGGGCAGGATGCAGATGTCCGGCAGGTTGCGATAGTGCTCGGCATAGTCCAGCCCGTATCCCACGACAAACTCATTGGGAATGGTGAAGCCGAGATAGTCCGCGTCGATGGCCTGGATGCGGCGCGACGGCTTGTCGAGCAGGGCGGCGATCTTGAACGAGCGCGGCTGGTGCTGCAGGACGACGTTCTTCAGATAATTCATCGTCAGTCCGGTGTCGAGGATGTCCTCCACCAGAATGACGTTCCTGCCCTCGAGCGAGGTGTCCACATCCTTGGTCAGGCGCACCTCGCCGCTGTGCTGGGTGCGGTCGGCATAGCTGGAGACGCCGTAGAAGTCGAAGGTGGCGTCGAGTTCGATGCTGCGGGCGAGTTCGGCCAGAAAGATGGTGGCACCCTTCAGCACGCCCACCAGCAGGAGACTCTGGCCCTCGAAGTCGCGGGTGATCTCGCGGCCCATCTCAACCACGCGGCGCGCGATCTGCTCGCGGGTGATCAGCACTTTCATTCTCGACACGGGGACCGGCACAGGCGGGAGCTGGCTCATAGTTATGCTCATATAGGGGGCACATCATAACCGAAAGCCCCCGGGCAGCAAATCGGAGATTGCGGCCTGCTGCGGCCCGGACGGCCCCTGGAACAGCACCAGCGCCTGGGGTCCGAACTCGAAGATCACCTGGCGGCAGGCGCCGCAGGGAGAAGCGGCCTGATCGCGGCCCTGGTGGCGGGCACAGACGGCAATGGCGCGGATCTTCATCTCCGGACCTTCGGCGCCCACAGCGGCAAACACGGCCGAGCGCTCGGCGCAGTTGGTGAGTCCGTAGGACGAGTTCTCCACGTTGCAGCCGGCGTACACGCCGCCGCGCTCGGTCAGGATGGCCGCCCCGACGTGAAAGTGTGAGAACTTCGCGTAAGCCTTGTCGAGCATGGCGCGGGCCGCCTCCAGCAAGCGCTGCCGCTGGTCAGGGGTGAGAGGGACGGTCATTTCTTCTCTGCCTTCGGCTCTACCTTCAGCTCGATCTCGGCGCTATCCAGCCAGGCGGTGTACCACATGTTGACCAGCATCTGCGCTCCGGAGGCCATATCCTCAGCCACGAACCGCTTGCCCTCCGGCGTGCCCGCGCCGTCGAAAGCCTTGGCCTTATCCAGTTGATACAGCTTCTCGACGAGGCTGTGGCTGCCGCGCAGGAACTTCAGATAATCCTGGAACGGGTCAACCAGCCGCTGCACGGGGTGCATGTACGGGGTGACGTCCTCGGTCTTGATGTTCGCCGCCACGAAGACCCCCTCGAACTTCCAGTGCAGGCCGGGCGCGGTGGGGGTGGGCTCAACGTGCACGGCGTAGCCTTTGGGGTTGGGGCCGACCCAGCCATCATAGTGAATGGTCGTGTGCAGGGGCTGGGACGTGTCGCCGACGTAGTGACCCAGCCATCCGGCGTAAAAGACAATGTCCTGCTCTACCGCCTCGGTGGGCTGGTGATCGCTGCTGAGCTGGCGATACTGCCGGAAGGCCTCGCGCAGACGCTGGTAGACCTCCATGGTTTCATAGGGCACCAGGCCGACTCGTTCCGGCAGCAACTCGTCGGGATTGGCCGCCGTGGCGCGCTTGTCGTAGAGGGCGTGCACGAACTGCCAGCGGTCGCGAGGAAATTCGGCCATCCAGTCCACGCGCTCCAGATCGATGAAGTGTTCGGGCTCCTGCGCGTACTTTAGCTGCGCGTCCCGCTTGTCGCGCCAGCGGTCGGGTTCCGAGGCCAGGTACCCCAGCCGCGTCCCCGCCTGGCGGAAGAACTTCGGCATGTCCGCGGGAATGTAGCTGGCGGCAATCTGGTTGATCATCAGGTGCCCTTCGCCGCCCCAACCCGAGGAAGGAACAGGAGCGAGGACAACAATCAAGACGAGGGCGATGGCAGCGCGGAGCGGCAGGCAGACGGAGGTGTTGTTCATCGGTGCAAGCCCGTTGGACTTTGGAAAAGGAAAAATACTATCACGCCAATCCTGGGCGGCCTGCCGGCGAGACGCCCGGCGTTACGTTATCATTTCATCATGGATGTGGTGGTCCGCTGCCGCAATCTGTTTAAGACCTACGACGGCAAGGTGGAAGCCGTGCGCGGTCTCGACCTGGAGATCCGCCTGGGCGAATGCTTTGGCCTGCTGGGCCCGAACGGCGCGGGCAAAACCACGACGATTGAAATCCTGGAAGGGCTGCTCCCGCCCAGCTCCGGCGAGGTCGAGATTCTGGGCCGCAACTGGGGCGCGCACGAGCGCGAACTGCGCGAGTTGTTAGGCATCTCGCTGCAGGAGACGCGCCTCTCGGAAAACCTCAGCGTGCGCGAAACGCTGGTGTTGTTCTCAAGTTTTTACCGGCATCCAAGCTCGCCCGAATCGGTGATGGAGGAGATGGCGCTCACGGAGAAAGCCGACACCTGGGTGGGCAAGCTTTCGGGAGGCCAGCGCCAGCGGCTGGCGGTGGCGGCCGCGCTAGTAGGCAATCCCAGGATTCTCTTTCTCGACGAGCCGACCACCGGCCTCGATCCGCAGAGCCGGCGGCAGCTTTGGGAGATCGTGCGGCAATTCCAGAAGCGTGGCGGTACCGTGCTGCTCACCACCCACTACATGGACGAAGCCGAGCGCTTGTGCGACCGGCTGGCCATCATCGATCACGGAAAGATCATCGCCGAGGGCACGCCCCCGGAGCTGATCAAGCGCTACTGCGGCCAGAACATGGTTGAATTCGCCGTCGCTCCGCCCATGGACGGCGCCGCACGGGAGCTGTGGCAGTCGCTGCCGGGCGTCGACTCGGTGCACGAAGAGGATGGCATCACATCGCTCAGCGTGCGTGAAGCACACCAGACCATCCCCGCACTGCTCGGCGCCGTGGAACAGCGCGGGTGGCGGCTGGTCCACCTGACCACGCGCCAGGCGAGCCTGGAGGACGTGTTCGTGCATCTGACAGGCAGGCATTTGCGGGAAGAGTAGGGAGCAGGGAGTAGGGATTTGCGGGGGAATAGGGGACGGGGAACGAGTGTGTGGTCACCGCCGAAGCTGCAAGGCCCGTAGGGCCGACGCACTTTAGCCCAGGGCGGGAGCCTTGGGTGACCGGCGAAAAAAATTAGCGGAGCCCCTTTAGGGGCGGCACCGTGTTCAGAGTGCCGCCCCTTCGGGGCTCGGATCTTTTCTTAACAGCTAACCCAGGGCTTCCGCCCTGGCTAATTTAGACCGGCCCTACGGGCCTTATAGCATCGAGAGTTGTAGATCCTCAATCTCAACGAGCCCTTCCGTGACTGCAGCAATCGAAGCACAAACCGAACATCGCAAGGCAACGCCCGAGCCTCCACGCACCAACGGCCGCTGGGCCGGCTATCGCGCGCTGCTTACCGCGCGCATGAAAGAACTACAGCGCGAGCGGGAAGTGGTTTTCTGGGTATTCGTCTTCCCGCTGCTTCTGGCGGTGGGATTGGGGATTGCCTTCCGCGACAAGCCCGCGGGGGTCACCAACATCGCGATAGTTGCCGGCCCGGACGCGCAGCGCGCCATCGGCTGGCTCGCAGCCTCGCCACAGCACGCTGGCATCCACGCCGATGTGCTTTCCCAGGCGGATGCCTTCAATCGCTTCCGTCTCGGCAAGTATGCGCTAGTGGTGATCCCGCAAGCGGACGGCAGCGTCCGTTATCGTTACGATCCCGCACGTCCGGAGAGCGTACTGGCCCAGGAGCAGGTGGACGACGCCTTGCAAGCAGCCGCCGGCCGCAAGAATGTTGTCGCCACGTCCAGCGAGACTGCCATGGAGCCGGGCTCACGCTACATCGACTTCCTGATTCCCGGCCTGCTGGGCATGAACCTGATGAACTCCGGCATGTGGGGGATCGGTTTTGCCCTGGTGGACATGCGCCAGCGCAAGCTGCTCAAGCGCTATCTGGCGACGCCCATGCGCCGCAGCGACTTTCTGCTGGCCCTCAGCTCGAGCCGGCTGGTGCTGATGCTGATCGAGGTGGTGCTGTTGCTGGGCCTCGGCATGCTGGTGTTCCACATGCGCGTGCTGGGCTCGCTGCTCACCATCGTTCTGATCGGGGCGGTGGGGGCGCTGAGCTTCGGCGGGCTGGGCCTGCTGACCGCCAGCCGCGCGCGCAAGATCGAGACCGTCAGCGGGCTGATCAACGTGGTCATGCTGCCCATGTGGGTGTTCTCCGGCGTGTTCTTCTCCTACGAGCGCTTCCCCGCGAT
>DATNJE010000115.1:0-6751 GCA_035604095.1 Terriglobales bacterium | reverse complement strand
CGAAATACGTTCCGCACCAAGCGAACACCCAATGCTTCGGGAAGGGGGACCAGGGCCATCAGAGTTGCGGCTATGGCCGTCCGAAACCCCGATAGGTATGTGTATAAAAACACGTCGTAGTTATTGAGCCGACGGCCGACCTCGCTCAGTTCGGGAGTAAAAAATATCGCGAAACGGCCGGCACCGACGGGGTTGCCCAAATTAACCCGGCGGAAGGCTTCCGACATTTTGGCGCGGGTCCACTCACCCTTGCGAAAGTAGCCAGGACTGCGGAGCCCTGACTGACGGATGTACCAGAAACCGTCGCGCAAAGCATTGGTGGACCACTCGCCAGAGTCGCCGAAATACACCGTCAACGACTCGATTGTGTCCAGCTTGGCCCTCGCCTTGGCGTCCGCGTAAACGGGGAGTAGCTCGCTAATGCCAGGCATCCACCCGGCCGAGACCACAAACGATAATCCCAAATCTTCAATCTCCCGCCTATGAGGAAGCATGCGCTCCTTTACAAACGACATGCCTGCGGCATCGATGTAGTGACAGCGCTTACGAAAGGCCGCTTGGGCGACACGGTCCTGTAACACCATGACCGGGCCACCACAATTCACGATGATCGAACACCGGCTGCAAAAGTCGTCCAACGAACGAGCATCGAGGACATCAAGATACGTCGCGGACACCCTGTCCCCGAATTCCGCCGCTACGGCCTTTCCTTTGGCCAAGTCACGTCCGCCGATCAAGACAGCGCCAGCGCAAGACTTGCAGAGCTCGGACACGACGACTCTCCCGGTTGCACCGTAGCCACCCACAATGCCGAAGGTGATGGTTTGACTCAAGGCTCACTCTTTGCCACAAATTGCGCCATTTCGCACGCTTGGGTCCCAAATGCGTGCCACTCACTCACAGCTTGCTGCGCAGCAGGCTGATGACGTCATCGGCCGTGATCACGCCAGTGAGCACGCCCTGGCCGTCCACCACCGGCAGCATCAGCAAGTTGTACTTGTCGAACAGCTCCGCCACTTCTTTTTCGCGGGTGCCGGCGAGGCAGGAGATGGGCGGCCCGGGCGCCAGGGTGGACAAGGGCGTGCCGCCGGAGGCGAGCACTAGGCTGGCCAGCGGGACCGCTCCCACCAACTTGCTGTCTTTATCCGCCAGGAAGATGGTGCTCACGCCTTCAATACCGCCTTCGAACTTGCGCAGCGCCTCGATGGCGTCGTTCACCGTGGCTGTGGGCGAGAGCGCCAGGTAGTCGGTGGTCATGCGGCCGGCGGCGGTGTCTTCCCTGAACTCCAGCAGCTCGGAGATTTCCTCGCGTTCCGCCGGCTCCATCTCCTCCAGGATCTTGTCCGACTGCTCTTTGGACAGGTCGGCGAGAAGGTCGGCAGCCGCGTCCGGGCCCATCTCCTCGACGATGTCGGCGGCGCGGTCGGAATCGAGCGATTGCACGATGGAGACCTGCAGCTTGGGATCCACCTCCTCCAGGGCGTCGGCCGCTACTTGTTCGTCGAGGGTCTCGAAGACGGCTTCGCGCTCGGCCGGCGCCAGGTCTTCCACGATGTCGGCGATGTCGGCGGGATGCAGCCTGGAGAGCCGCTCGTGCTCGATCTTCAGCTTCACCCGCCGCGCCGGGTCGGTCTCGATCAGGTCCACGAATTCCCAGGGGATGACGCGCGGGGGCAGCTTCTGGGTGAGAGCGTGCAGGGCGCCGGCGGGCACAATACCCTTCAGCAGGCGCCGCACCGCACCGCGCGCGCCCACGTCCACGTCGCCCACCTTCAGCAACACGTGGTGGTTCACCTGCTCCTGGTGGAAATCGAGGTCGTTGACCCGCACCACCTTGCGGCCGTGCACGTCGATGATCTGCTGGTCGAGCAGGTCGCGTCCCAGCAGCAGCATGCCTTCGGAGCTGGTGAAGGGGGCCCACTCTTCGGCGGGGGCGTTGGCCCGCACCGCACCGCCGCTGATTTCCGCCAGCCCCTCCGGGGAGAGCAGGCGATCGCCCTGTTTGGTCTTGACGATCAGCCCGCAAACCCGCGCCGTATCGGCCTGCGGACACACCGCCACCTCCCGCACCCGGCCCTGCGTCCGCCCGCCCGGGTCGAGCACGGGGGCCCCCAGCAGCTCGGAAAGGGCGATCCCCAGCATGGGCGGCAGAATACCGGAGACGGCAGGCCGAATCCAGCGATTGTGCCGATTCATTTGACATTTCCCGGTGCGGCATTCAAACTGTCGCATTCTCGGAGGAGCGGACTGCAGCCTTCCGCCTCCATACTGGTATAAATAACTTGAAGATGACCGCCAAGCGGGTCTCCTACACCCTCGATTCGTCGCTGCAGAGCGTGAACACGGCCGAGGAGACGGCGCAGCTTCTCGCTTCCAAGGCGGGCTTCGATGAAGACAACTGTCTGAGGATTTCCATGGCGGTGCGGGAGGCGGCGGTCAACGCCGTGCTCCACGGCAACGCCTATGACCCGAACAAGAAGATGACCATCGCTTTCGAGAACACCGGCCGGGCCCTGGTGATCACCGTCACCGACGAGGGCCGGGGTCTGGATGTAAGCAAGGTTCCGGACCCCACTACGCCGGAAAACCTTCTCAAGCAGTCCGGGCGGGGCATTTTCCTGATGCGGTCCTTTATGGACGAGGTCCGCATCCGGCTCCTGGCGCCGGGCACGGAAGTCACCATGGTCAAGAATGTCAGCGGCCCGGCCGAACATCATAAGGAGGCTTCAAAGTGAGCATGAAAAGCATCACCCGGCAGGTGGATGGCATCACCATCGTCGACCTCAGCGGGCGCATCACCCTGGGGGAAGGCAGCGTGGTGCTGCGCGACATTGTGCGTGACCTGGTCACCAAGGGCCAGCGCAAGATCCTGCTGAACCTGGGCGACGTCACCTACATCGACAGCTCCGGGATCGGCGAGCTGGTCAGCGCCTTCACCACCGTCCGCAACCAGGGCGGCGAACTCAAGCTGCTCAACCTGACCAAGAAGGTCCACGACCTGCTGCAGATCACCAAGCTGTACACCGTCTTCGACGTCAAGGACGACGAAGCCACGGCGGTGGCGGCGTTCAAGTAGACCTTCCGCCCGGCGGGGGCGCTGCGCGCTGCTCGCCGGGCCGGACGGCATACCTCCATGCGCATCCCCCGCCTCGATAAGTCCCAGGTCGGCGCTCCCACCGGCGAGGTCTTCGACTCGGTGGAACGCGAGCGCGGCAAAGTCCCTAACATGTTCCGCACGGTGGCGCACCGTCCGGAGATCCTGCGCACCCTGGTCGCGCACTGGCGCGCCGTGCTCAACACCGGCACCGTCCCCCTCAAGCTGAAAGAGCTGGTGATCGTGCACACCTCGCAGATCAACGGCTGCGATTATTGACTGGCGTCGCACACCGCCTGGGCCAGGCGGGAAGGCTGGAGCGAAGACCAGCTCAAGAACCTGGCCGATTTCGAGCAGCGCTCCGATTTCACCGCCGCCGAAAAGGCCGCGCTGCGCCTGGCCGAGCGCATGACCCGCGACGCGCACTCGGTGGACGACCAACTCTGGGCCGAACTCCGCCGCTGCTACGATGACGGCCAGATCGTCGAACTCGCCGCCGCCATCGGCCTGTTCAATTACTTCAACCGCTTCAACGATGCCCTGCGGATGGAGATCACGAAGTAAGGCGTTTCACGTTTCGGGTTTTACGTTTCACGATCTGCTTGAAGCTGAAACGTGAAACTTGAAACGTGCCTTTCGTCCCCGAGACGAACGACCCCTACCGTCGCCGCCTCGGCTCTCCTATACTCCCGCACCCTGTGCGCTTTCTCTGGATGCTCGCACTCGCCGGCTGCGCCTCGGCCGCCTGCCTCCCCATGGAGCAAGCGTCCCGGCACGTCGGTGAAACTGCCTGCGTTCACGGCAAGGTCCTCGCCGTCTCCGCTACCCCCGGCGGCACCCACCTGCTGCGTTTTTGCGAGGAAGGACGCGAGTGTGGCTTCTCGGCGGTCGTCTTCCGCAAGGACCTGCGCCAGGTCGGCGACGTGCGAACCCTCCAGGGCAAGGAAGTGGACATACAGGGGCAGATCCGCCTCTACCATGGCCATCCCGAGGTCATCGTGCGCGACTCGCGCCAGCTCAAGGGAGAAGCCGCCAGGTTGCCGCCCATCCCAAAGAACTACGATGTGCCCAAGCAGGGCAAGGCCAGCCCCGGCCAGCGCCCCAGCAGCAGACACAAGCCTGCCAAATACTCCCACCGCAGCGTAGACGCCCTTACCGAAACCACGCCTGAGCCGGAGTGAGGGAGGAAGTAGCGCGAGTACCAAGTACCGAGTACCAAGTACCAAGCCGATCTCGGCGATTCCGGCGATCACCCGATCACCCGATTTCCCGATCCTCGGATGATCTTCGCAATTTCTGCAATGAGTACTTCGTCCCCCGCCACACCACGCCGCCGTGCCACAACGTGGCCGCCATGGAGCGCAGCAGGGTGTACGCGAGGATGAGACTGTTCACGGGATGCAGCAGCACATAAGCCGGGGAGATGCGCGAAGTGCGGTACATGCCGGCGTAGAGCACCGCGATAGCGCCGACCGCGGCCACGAATCCCGCCTTCGACCACCCCGGCGCCAGCCATACGCCCACAAATGGCAGGACGTTCAGCGCCACCAGCAGCAGGCAGGCGCCCACGGCGCGCGGCCAGCGGTAGTGCAGCGCCGCGAAGAGGTTCTTGGTGAGGTTGCGGACGATCCCCATCCCGCCGCGTCCCCAGCGCAAGTCGAGCAGTCCGTGGCCGAAGACGGCGCGTTGCGAGAAGCCGCGTGTTTTGACCAGCTCGCCCAGTTGGATGTCATCCACAACTTCCAGGCGCAGCGCGCGAAAGGTGCCAATGCTCTCGTACACGCTCCGGCGCACCAGGTTAAATGATCCCAGACCCATCGAGTCCCTGGCCTTGGGATCGGAGACCTTCCACGGCCGGTGCCCGAAGACGAACTGCATCTGGAAGCCGGCGATCACCATGCTCTCGCCGACGGTCTTGAGCGCGTGGGTAGGAAACAGCACCAGGTGATCGGCCTTCACCGCCTCGGCGTAGGCGATGGCGCGGCGTAGCGCGTCCGGGCGCAGCTTGACGTCGGCGTCGGTGAACAGGATCCAATCACCGCTCGCGCGCCCGGCCGCCAGCCACATGGCCTGCGTCTTGCCCAACCAGCCGGCGGGCAGCTCGCGAACGTGCAGCACTTCAAAGCGCAGTGCGGGGCGGGCCGCGATCGCCTCGCGCGCCACGCGCTCCATGATCTCGCCGGTTGCGTCGCGCGAGCGGTCATCGACGGCGATGATTTCCAGGTTCTCGTAATCCTGCGCGGCAAACGACGCCAGAGCCGCCGCCACGTGCTCCTGCTCGTCGCAAGCCGGCACGATGATGCTCACATGCGGCATGGGCTCGGGACGGCGGTCCCACTCCGGGCGAGTGATGTCGGCCACATGCCGCATGCCGCGGGCGGCGTCCTGCAGACGGTCAACCCACACGGCTGCCAGCAGGGCGCCCAGCAGCCACCAGAAGATGTGCATCAGGTCTCGGCCCCGGCCGCGTGGAGCCGCGGCGCGTAGCGCATGCCGTAGAACAGCACCCCGGCGGAGAGCGCGATGGCCACGATGGCGGCGATGAACGCCATCGGAAGCGAGCTGCGGTCGGAGATGTAACCCATCAACGGCGGCGAGAAGGCGTCGCCCAGCAGGTGGATCACGATCAGGTTCACGCCGATGGCGCTGGAGCGGATCTGCGCGCCCACCGAGTTCACCACCGCGGCATTCAGCGGCCCGGTGTTCATCAGGAGCAGGAATTCCGCCACCACGATCGCCGGCATCATGGGCGGCCCGGCCACGTAGAGCGCCACCGCCATCACCGGGATGCCCAGCGCCATGCCTACGGCTGACACCAGGTAGTAGGCCGAATCCCGCCGGCGCAGCAGGCGGTCGCCAAGCCAGCCGCCGAACAGCGTGGCCACGATGCCGTTCGCGCCGATGCTCACGCCCAGCAGCAGGTTGGCGTGATCGAGCGACATTCCCCGGTATTGCGACAAGAACTTTGGCAGAAAGACGGAAACCCCGCCCAGCGCGAAGGTCATCATGGCCATGCCCAGGGTTGCGGTCCAGAAGGCGCCGTTGTGGGTGAGCCCGCGCAAGGTGGCGCGATCGGGCGTGGCCGAAAGATGATCGCTCGATCCGCGATCCGGCTCCGGGAGGAAGAGAAAGATCAGCGCGAACAGGAATCCCGGCAGCGCCGCCACGTAGAAGGGCATGCGCCAGCCGTAGTGGTGGCCGAGATAGCCGCCGAGAATGTATCCCATCGCCGTGCCCACGGGGATGGCAAGAAAGAAAAACGCGAGCATGCGTCCGCGGCGCTCTTCGGGAAACAGGTCAGCCAGCAGCGCCGGGGCGATGGTGGCGTAGCTGCACTCGCCGATGGCCACCACGGTGTGCCGGATCAGCAGCGTGGTGTAATCGTGCGCCACCGCCGTCAGCAGCGTGGCGCCGCTCCACAGGAAGATGCCGGCAAAGACGATCCACTTGCGCGAGTAGCGGTCGGCGGCCATGCCGATGAAGGGCGCCGCCGCCATATAGAAGATGAAGAACGAGGTGGTCAGCAGGCCGTATTGGGTGTCGCTGAACTTGAACTCCGCCTGCACCAGCGGCTGCACCGCGAACAGCACCGAGCGGTCGATGTAATTGACGAAGTTGATCGCCGTCAGCAGCGCCAGCGTGGCCAGGGGATAGGTT
>DATNJE010000114.1:0-14573 GCA_035604095.1 Terriglobales bacterium | reverse complement strand
GCGAAGCTGGAAGGGTTCGCCTGGTCGAGACTCAGCTTCACTTCCGCCGTCCCTTTTATATAAGAGACACCCACATTCACCTTCACCGTGAAGTTGCGCGGGTCCTCGACGGTCATCCCCTGATACTCGGGGAGCAGCGGCGCGAACCGGCTGGGATTAGTCAGGAAGGCATACACCTCTTCCCGACTCTTCTTCACCACGAAGTCGCCGGTGAATTTCATGGCCATCGGCTCATCTCCTCATCAGCTCGGCGGCGGATTCGATCGCGCGAAAGATGTTCTGGTATCCGGTGCAGCGGCAGGTGTTCCCGGCGATGGCCTTGCGGATGTCGCGCTCGCTTGGGTGCGGGTTGTGCGCGAGCAGGTGATACGCCGCGAGCTGCATGCCCGGCGTGCAATAGCCGCACTGCAGCCCGTGCCGCTCAATGAAGGCCTTCTGGACGGG
This sequence comes from Terriglobales bacterium, assembly GCA_035604095.1. GTDB lineage: Bacteria > Acidobacteriota > Terriglobia > Terriglobales > Acidobacteriaceae > JAHFUA01. The sequence goes on along the minus strand of DATNJE010000114.1, from coordinate 14,129 downwards.
GTGGAGCTCGCCGTTCGCCGCCAGACCTTCCACCGTGAGCACCTCTCCCTGGTCGGCCTGCACCGCCAGCACTGTGCACGACTTCACCGGCAGCCCGTTCAGCAGGACCGTGCAAGCGCCGCAGTAGGTGGTATCGCAACCCACGTGCGTGCCGGTCAGGTCGAGCGTCTCGCGGATCATCTCGACCAGCAGCATGCGCGGCTCGACCGCCAGCTCGCACGGCTTGCCGTTGACCTTGAGCTTGATGCGGACCGGCTGCGGCTCAGGCATAGATGTGGCTGGCCTCCACACGCTCTCCACGGGCGCGGCGCGCGGCGAGGCCGATGGCGCGCTTGGTGAGTGCGAACACGAGCTGGCGTTTGAACTGCGCCGAACCGCGCATGTCGGGCTGGGGATCAGCAGCGGCGCGAGCAGCCTCGGCGGCGGCGGCGATGGTCTCAGGATTAATGGACTGGCCGCGGAGCACAGCTTCGGCTTCAACGGCACGAATGGGCGTGAGCCCGACGGCAGCCAGACAAATGCGTGCACCGCCGCAATCACCGTCATCCAGCGTGAGCTGCACCGCCACGGCGGCGGAGGCGTACACCGGCGCGCAGCGCTTGAACGCCAAGTAAGCGCCGCCGCTGTTTGCGGGCGGGACTCGCACCGAGATCTCGCTGATCAATTCGTCGTGCTCGAGCACCGTGGTGTAAGCATCCTGGATGAAGTCGGCGAGCGCGACCTCGCGCCGGCCCTTGGGACCCAGGCAGTGGACCATCGTATCGAGCGTAAGCAGCGCCGGCGCCCAGTCACCGGAGGGATCGGCTTCGGCCAGAGAACCCGCCATGGTCCCGCGATTGCGGACCTGCACGTCGGCGATGCCGGCGGCGCAGTCGTGCACGATGGGGATCTGCGCGGCGATGTCGGAGTGCTCGATCTCGGCGTGGCGGGTGAGCGGCCCGAAGCGCAAAGTATCGCCTTCCTGCTTGATGTAGGAGCTCGCGGGAATGAAATTCAAGTCCACCAAATGCGCGGGATTGGCGAAGCGCAGCTTCATCAGCGGGATAAGGCTCTGGCCTCCCGCGAGCAGCTTGGCCTCCGGTCCGAGCTCGGAGATCAGGGAGCTGGCCTCCTCGAGCGATGTCGCGCGGTGGTAGTGGAACGAGCACGGATACATGGGTCAGCCGAGGGACGGGAAAGCATTCTACTCCTCGATAACGAGAAAAAAATCAGCCCAGCCCACGCTGGCCGCCGTCTCATGTATCCTTGCGGGATTGATTCAGATCATTGAAAAGCGGCTCAATGAATCAATGAACCAATGGCTCAATCCGGGATCGCTGTGGGACGAACTGCGCGACGGCCTGCCCATCGAACGCGAACTGGCCTGCCGGCTCATCCGCGCGACCGATGAAGAGCTGCCGGCGCTGCTGGCGGCCGCAGTTGCTGTCAAAGAGCGTTTCCACCCTGGCGTCATCACTTACTCGCGCAAAGTCTTTCTGCCGCTGACCAACCTGTGCCGCGATTACTGCGGCTATTGCATCTTCCGCCGCGATCCCTCGGACGCGGGCGCGCGCACCATGACGCCCGAGGAAGTGCTGGAGGTGGCCAAGGCGGGCGAGAAGCTGGGATGTCGCGAGGCCCTGTTTAGCCTGGGCGACAAGCCGGAGTTGGCATTCCCCGAGATGCGCGACACGCTGCGCAAGCTGGGATACAAATCCACGCTGCATTACCTCGAAGCCATGTGCGAGCTGGTGTTGCGCGAAACCTCGCTCTTGCCTCACGCCAATCCCGGCCTGCTGAGCGCGGAATGGGTGCGGCGTCTGAGCGCGGTGTGCCCGAGCCTGGGGCTGATGCTGGAGTCGACCAGCCGCGCCCTGCTGAGTCCGGGGGCGGCGCACGACCGCGCACCAGACAAAGTCCCGGCACGGCGATTGCAGACCATCGAAGAAGCAGGCAAGCATCAGATCCCCTTCACCACCGGGTTGCTGATCGGCATCGGCGAGGCGCCGGACGACCGCGTGGACACGCTGCTGGCCATCCGCGACCTCGATCGCCGTTACGGCCACATCCAGGAGGTGATCGTGCAGAACTTCCGTGTGAAGCCGGCGATCCCCATGGCGTCGTGGCCCGAGCCCTCGCGCAGCGAAATACTGCGGACGGCTGCGGTAGCGCGGCTTGTGCTGCGAGAGATGAACATACAAGCGCCGCCGAACTTGACGTCGCCCGGCTACGACGTGCTGCTCGCGGCCGGCATCAACGACTGGGGCGGAGTTTCGCCGCTCACGCCGGACTTCATCAACCCGGAAGCGCCGTGGCCGCACTTGGCTGAACTCGAGCGCCGCACCGAGGCCGCGGGGCAGCGGTTGCGACATCGGCTGTGTGTGTATCCGGAGTTTGTTCCTGCGGTAGCGGCACGACGCGGACTAATGCCCGACAGATTGCGCGCGGCCGCCGATCAGCAGGGGCTGGCGAGGGCGGCATGATCGTCGTGCTCACCGGCGGAACGGGCGGCGCGAAGTTCGTCGCCGGGCTGGCGGCAGTGCTCCCCGCACGCGAGCTGACGGTGATCGTGAACACCGGCGACGACCTCACCTGGTGGGGACTGCACGTTTCCCCCGACCTCGATTCGATCACCTACGCGCTGGCCGGAATGTTGAGCCGGGAGCGCGGGTGGGGCGTCGAGGGAGACACCTTTCAGTGCCTGGAAGCCATGCGCCGGATGGGCGCGCCCGCGTGGTTCCAGCTCGGCGACCGCGACCTGGCAACGCATCTCCGCCGGACCGAACTGCTTTCCAAGGACAAGACGCTTAGCGAAGCGACCGCCGAGATCGCGCGCTCGCTCGGCGTTGAAACGCGCGTCCTGCCGATGTCCGATGATCGCGTCGAAACACGTGTGATAACCGCTGATGGCGAGCTGAGCTTTCAGGAGTACTTCGTGCGCGAGCGCTACCAGGTGGCGGCGCGCGGGGCGCGCTTTGAGGGAGCAGAGAGGGCGCGGCCTGCGCCGGCGGTGCTGGAGGCTATCGCGCAGGCGGAGGCGGTGGTGATTGCGCCCAGCAATCCCATCACCAGCATTGGACCGATCCTGGCCGTGCCGGGCATCCGGCAGGCGCTCAAGCAAACCAGGGCGCCGGTGGCTGCCATCAGCCCGATCATCGGAGGCGCGGCGGTTTCCGGTCCTGCCGGCGAACTGATGCAAACGCAGGGTCTGCCGGTCTCGATCGCCGGAGTGGCCCGCGGCTACGCGGATTTCCTCGACCTGCTGATCGCCGACCAGCGCGATTCGACGTTCGGCACACTAGTCGAGGGCATTGCAGCGCGATACACCAGCACTGTGATGAAGTCGGAGGCTGACAAGACGGCTCTGGCGCGGACGGTGCTTGGCTTCCAGCGCGAGCTGACGGTGGAGGCCGCTGTTTCCTGATGCCGCGGCGTAGCGATGAAGCCACGGAGTTGCGGGCTATTCCGATCACCGGGATAGCCGAGGTCCTGCCCGGCGATTCGGTTGCGGACGCGATCATGGCGGCTCTCCGGCGGCAGAGGCTGAAGCTCGTGCCGGGAGATATCCTGGTGGTGAAGCACAAGATCGTTTCCAAGGCGGAAGCCCAGATGGTTGTCCTCGACCGTGCGCGGCCTTCGCCCGCGGCGCGACGCTGGGCAGCGCGGTACAAGCTCGATGCGCGCGTGGTGCAGTTGGCGCTCGAGCAAGCCAGGCGCGTGGTGCGGCGCAAACGCGGAGTCATCATCACGGAGACGTCGCACGGGTTGGTGTGCGCGAATAGCGGCGTCGATGTGTCCAACGTGGATGGCGGCCGCTGCGCGGCACTGCTGCCCGCCGATCCCGACCGCTCCGCCCGCCAGATTCACCGCGCCATCAAGAAAAAGTTGGGCGTCACGGTGCCGGTGCTGATCACCGACAGTTTCGGGCGGCCGTGGCGCGAAGGATTGTGCGAAGCGGCGATCGGTGTGGCCGGCATGAAGCCCCTCCGCGACTTTCGCAAGCGGCGCGATTCGCACGGATACCGGCTGCGAGCGTCTCTGGAGGCGGTGGCCGACGAGCTGGCGTGCATGGCCGGCCTCGCATGCGGTAAGCTTTCGCGGAGCCCGGCGTGCATCATCCGCGGCTTCCGTTACCAGGCCGGACCCGGGAGCGCACGCCAGCTCGTCCGGCCGAAATCACGCGACCTGTTCCGATGACCATGGCACGGCGACTCACGACCGAAGAACTGGAAAGCTTCCACGAGCTGGACTGGCGCGAGATGGAGCCCCGTCTCAGTGCAAGCGTGCGCGGGGCGATCGAGAAGGTGCTGGAAGCCGCGGATGGCGGCGCGCTCTCCCCAGAGCAGCAGCGCCTGCTGGCGCATGCCGAAGGCAACGACCTGCTGGGAGTGCTTTGCGCTGCCGACCGCCTGCGGAAGCAGCTCGTGGGCGACACGGTCACCTACGTGGTGAATCGCAACATCAACTTCACCAACGTCTGCTTCGTGGGATGCAAGTTCTGCGCCTTCAGCCGTGGCCCGCGCGAAGCGGACGCGTATTTCCTCTCGCTGGAGGAAGTCGCGCGGCGCACGCTGGAGGCGCGTGAGCGCGGCGCCACCGAGGTCTGCATCCAGGGCGGACTGCCGCACGGACTCCCCAAGTTCTATTACCGCGACATCCTGCGTGCCGTCAAAGCCGCCGTTCCCGACATGCACACCCACGCCTTCTCGCCCATGGAGATCGTCTACGGCATGGAGCTGACGGGCATGCCCGTGCGCGACTACCTGCTCATGCTCAAGGATGCCGGCCTGGACACGCTGCCCGGCACCGCCGCCGAGATCCTGGACGACGACGTGCGCTTCGTCCTCTCACGCAACAAGCTGCACCCCGGCCAATGGCGCGAGGTGATCGCCACGGCGCACCGGTGCGGCATCCGCACCACATCCACCCTCATGTACGGCCACGTCGAGACGCCGGACCACTGGCTGGCGCAGTTGCGGCTGCTGCGCGAGATCCAGAGCGAAACTGGAGGCTTTACCGAGTTCGTGCCCCTGGGATTCGTACACCAGAATACGCTGCTCTGTCAGCAGGGCCTCGCGCGGCCCGGGCCTACGCTCGCAGAACACCTCAAGATTCATGCGCTGGCGCGGCTGCTGCTGGCCGGCTCCATCCGGAATATTCAAGTCTCGTGGGTCAAGCTGGATCGCAGTGTGGCACAGCTCTGCCTGCGTGCGGGCGCCAACGATTACGGCGGCACATTGATGGAAGAGAACATCTCGCGGCTGGCAGGAGCGACCGCCGGCCAGTACTTGAGTCCGGAGGAATTCCACGTACGCATCCGCGAGCTGGGAAGACTCCCCGCTGAACGGAACACCGTTTATACCCGGTTGGTGTTCCGCGATGGCGAACCGGCAGGGGCAGTAGAACGCGTGGCGTGACTCGCATCGAATCCGAGCGATTGCAGGCGCGCCGCGGCTATTCGCCCTTGAAACTGACGGTGATGTCGGTCTCGACCTCGACCGGTTTACCGTCGAGCAGGTAGGGCCGGTAGCGCCACTTCTTGACCGCCTCCATGGCCGCATTCACCAGCAGCGGATTGCCGCTGATGACGCGGAGCTGCTGGATCGTCCCGTCCGCACCGATGATGGCGTGCATCACCACCGCACCCTGGACACGGGCGGCGCGCGCGGCCGCCGGATACTGCGGGTTCACCTTGTGGGTCAGCACCCCCGGGACTGACTGGGAAATCCTGGCGGGCTTGGGCTCCGGAGTGGCGGCCTCGGGAGCCGCCGCGGGCGCTTTCTCAACCGGCGGTCGCTCCACTGATTCCGTTGCGGCGGCAGGGGGTGCGGCGGGAAGGGGAATCTGGAGCGGTAGAGCTGCGGAAGGCAGCGGCATAGGCTCCGCCAGGTTGCGCGTGATGACGGTCGGCGGCGCCGCCTTCGACGGTTTCACCACCGTGACGGGTGTCCTGACCACGGTGGCGCGGTTCACTGCTTCTGGCTGCTTGGCTGGAGCGGGCGCCGCTTGTGCGGGCGGTTCTGCTGCCCTGGATGAGGTCCGTGCAGCCGAAAAGTCTGCGATCACGCCCGTCAGGAGCGGCAGGCGCCACCACTGCTGCTGATACACCACCAGACCCAGTACCAGGATCCCTGCTCCCAGGAACGCCATCTTGAAGCCCATGCTGGAGGTGGTTCTGCCACCGAACTGGGTCAGCGTCGGCAGGTCGGATGCGGCGGCCACGGGTTTGGCCCCGTTCCCGGAAGACCTGGGAGCGTCGGCTCCCAACCCCTGGCCGCACATGCCGCAGAAGCGGGTTGCAGCCGGATTCGCCGAGCCGCATTTGGGACAGGCTACGGCGGCCGCGCGGGCAGTCTGCGCGGCTGGGATTTCACCCAAAGCAAGCGGCTGCCCCAGGCTGGCCGCGAGGGCTTCCAGCGTCAGCGGCTCTCCTGCCGGGGTTCCCAGCGCGTTGTCGGCGATGCCCTGCTCTAGCCCCTTGGAAAGGCTCCCGAACAACTGCTCTAATTCAGGGTTGTTCAGGGCGTCGTCGTCGCCGTTGGGCGCCATGGGCTGTTGGCCGAGGTGGCGCAGCAACTGCTCGGTGGTCGAAGCCGGCGCCTCGGCCCCGGCTGGTTGTACCGGGTTGTTGTTGTCGAGCATTCCGTTCTAGAAGCAGAGGACGGAGCCCACGCGGAAAGCGCGGCGCCATTCTTGGCTCTCAGCGGGGATCTGAGACGCAGGGGAGGCTTATATTTTAATACGGCTGAGCCAGGCTGCACCCATTACTTTCGCTACCAAACCTGGTTACGGCCGGATGGCCGCGCCCCCGGCAAACCGGGTATGAGACAATACGCAGCCATCCCGTAATGGCTGAGAAAAGAGCATGGTTCTGCCCGAACCATTCAACGTAGCCGCCTGGCTGGTGGACCGCAACCTGGAAGAGGGACGTGGGGACAACGTCGCCATCGAGTGTGGGGATGAGCGCGTCACCTACAAGCAGTTGGCGGAACGCGCCAACCGGCTGGGGAACGCCTTGCGCGCTTTGGGCGTGCGCATGGAAGAGCGCGTCCTGCTGATCCTGCTGGACGCGCCGGAATTCGCTTACAGCTTCCTGGGTGCGATCAAGGTCGGCATCGTCGCCGTCCCGGTCAATACCCTGCTCAAGCCGCCCGACTACGAATACATGCTGAATGACTCGCGGGCGCGGGTGGTAATCGTCAGCGAGGCCCTTCTCCCACAGGTGCAGGCCATCCCTCGCGAGCGGCTGCGATATTTGCGCGACATCATCGTGGTGGGCAATGCCCCGGCGGGTACACATTCGTTCGCTGACCTGACCGCCAAGGCCAGCCCCGAGCTTGCCGCCGAACCCACCAGCCAGGACGACGCCGCCTTCTGGCTGTACTCTTCCGGGAGCACGGGGTTCCCCAAGGGCTGCGTACACCTGCACCACGACATCGTGGTCGCCTGCGAACTCTACGGTCAGGGAATCCTGGGTGTGACTGCGCGCGACCGCTGCTTCAGCGTGGCCAAGCTGTTCTTCGCCTACGGGCTGGGAAACGGGCTCTACTTCCCATTCTCGGCGGGCGCCACCAGCATCCTGTTGTCAGGCCCGCCCACGCCGCCCAACGTCTATGCGGTGATCGAGCGCCATCGGCCGACCTTGTTCTATTCCGTCCCGACGAGCTACGTGGGGCTGCTGGCACACAAGCGCGACGGCGCCGATTTCGACCTCTCCACGATTCGCAATGGAGTCTCGGCCGGCGAATCGCTGCCGCGGGCCGTCTTTGAGCGCTTCAAGCAGCGCTTCGGGGTTGAGATCTTGGACGGCCTGGGCTCCACCGAACTGCTGCACATCGTGATCTCGAACCGGCGCGGGGCGGCGCGTCCAGGCTCAAGCGGGCAGGCTGTCCCCGGATACGAAGCCAAGATCCTCGACGAGAACAATCAGGCAGTCGGTGTAGGCGAAACCGGCAGCCTGGTCGTCCGCGGCGACAGCACCTGCGCCTACTACTGGAACAAACACGAGAAGACCAAGCAGACCATCGAAGGCGACTGGATCCGCACCGGCGACAAGTACTACCAGGATGCCGACGGCTACTTCTGGTACGCCGGCCGCTCCGACGACATGCTGAAAGTTTCCGGGCAGTGGGTAAGCCCGGTGGAGATCGAGGCGGCGCTGGCGGCACATCCGGCGGTGCGCGAGACGGCGGTGATCGGACGCGAAGACGCCGAGCGCCTCATCAAGCCCATGGCCTTCGTCGTGCTCGAACCGGACGCGACCGGAGACGAAAAGTCCGCGCGTGAACTGCAGGACTTCGTGGCCAACAAGCTGGCGCCGTTCAAGAAGCCGCGCTGGGTGGAGTTCGTCAACGAATTGCCCAAGACCGCCACCGGCAAAATCCAGCGCTTCAAGCTGCGCGAGCGGGTACGCGGCGCATGAAGGCTTCCGTCGTGATGCCGGTGTACAACGAAAACAAGTACATCGACGAAATCATCCGGCGCACCCTGGCCGCACCGGTCGAGAAAGAACTCATCATCGTGGACGACTACTCTACCGACGGCACCCGCGCCCGCCTGGAGGAGATCGCGCGGGAAAACTTGGCTGGCCCGATCCGCGTGCTGTTCCACGACAAGAACCGGGGCAAGGGCGCTGCGCTGCGCACCGGCTTCGCCGCCGCCACCGGGGATGTTGTCATCATCCAGGACGCCGACCTGGAGTACGACCCGGGCGAGTATCCCAAGCTCATGGCGCCCATCCTCGAGGGCAAAGCCGACGTGGTCTACGGCTCGCGCTTCGCCGGCGGGGAAACCCATCGCGTGCTGTACTTCTGGCACTCGGTCGGCAATAGATTCCTCACCCTGCTCTCCAACATGTTCACCGACCTCAACCTCACCGACATGGAAACCTGCTACAAGGCGTTTCGGCGGGAGATCATCCAATCGGTGAAGCTGACGGAAGACCGCTTCGGCTTCGAGCCCGAGGTGACGGCGCGCATTGCCGCGCTCAAGTGCCGCGTGTACGAGGTCGGCATTTCCTACTCAGGACGGACCTACGAAGAAGGCAAGAAGATCGGATGGAAGGACGGCGTGCACACGCTGTGGTGCATCCTGAAGCACAATCTGTTCACTTGACGTGCACAGTCATGCCAGGGACATCCTTCTTGTTGTTCTGACTTTGGAACGCAGCCGACCGCTGACCCTGGGCTGGGCTCCGCCGATCGCGTTTTATTTTCAAGCAGATGTCCGTCCTTGTTCCAAAAACAGAACAAACGCTCCAACCTGCTTGACGGAAGTGGAGTCCGAAGCTAGAAATGCACAACCGTCCGATTCCTCTTTGGACCGTGGTTTTGGGTGCCGTTCCATGTCACGACTATTGGAGCCCGCAATCCTAATTCTTGTTTCTTGCAGCGCACTGATCGCAGGCCGAAACAACAGGTAGTCACTCTGACACGGAAGTGCCCCATGGCAAATGACAATAGGCAAGACGCCTCAACCCCCAACGACTCAAATCCGAGCGCACCAAAGGCCATGGATTGGTCTGCCATTGTCGCTCAGGTATTTGCCACTGTCCGCAGGCTGCCCACTTGGGGCCAAGTCGTGATCATCTGTTTTGCGCTTTTGGCAGGCGGAGCAATCGCTTACAAGAAATTCGCCGGCAGTCACGACCAACCAGCCTCTGCTCCCGTGCAGCAGTCCACCAGCATAGTAATCAACACAGGGTCTCCGGCGATACTAATCCCCCCTGATAAACCTGCCCAGAACGCCGAGCAGCCAGTCTCGGCCGTTAGAACCAACCAGATTTACGTCGGAGGGACGCAAGTTTCGGACAAACCCACCAATGACCTTGCGCAGAACCAACTTGCAGATAGGGCCGCGAGGGAAGATGGATTAGCAAGCCTTTACCACTATCAGACCGCAAAAGAAAACCCTCCGGAACAAATCATCTCTGTAGATGGCGCGAACAAACTTACTTATAAGTACTTTAGCAGCGACAAGTGCTTCGAGGTCTTTCGCTCTGAAGGAGACACCCAGACGCATCAGTGGCTGAAACACCCCTTATATCACCGTCATGACTTGGAACTGCCGAAGAGCGCCGAGACCCGTGACGCTCCAGCGACGAAAGCACCGGAGCGCGAGGCCAAGAAGGGTTGGTCGCTGTCCGAGGACTTGCTAATACCAGCAGCCGAGGCTCAATCTCTGGGAGACCATCCTGAGCGGCAGCAGGTACAAGGAGCTTGCCAGAATCCTCATCCCGGGGCGTTTAGGTACTGGTGGGGACAGCCGATGGACCAATGCCAGAGCCCGATGTATCGACAGTTCGGCGACGGCTGTACCCATTATCAAATTTTTAATCGTTGCGCCAACGTCTGGGATCCACGAATCTTCTGGACGTTCTGCAAGCCCCCGCCGCACTTTTAGAATGGGACGCTCGGTGCAGCGCACGTCGTCGAACACCGTTCCGATAAATGGCTGCTCTCTAGCCCGACTGCCGCTCCGGGTCGGGGCCCCCACCGTTGCCCCCCAGATCCACCACCACATTCCTCTCTACCGCCGCGCCGCCGTCATACACCGCGCACATGATGCGCACCGGTCCGCTCAGCGCTCGGGCTGCCGCCAACCCTACCTCGAAGTCGCGCCAGGAGGATTTGAGCGTCCAGTCGTCCGTATTCAGGATCCAAATCTCGTATTGCTGATGTTGCGCCATGCGCTTGCAAGCTACCCCTAGCTTTCCCGCTCTGTGGCCTTTTTTCAATGTCATTCCTGAGTCCGATGCTGGTGTAAGCTTCAGGCGATAGTAGCTAACGTTCCTTGTCCACAGCTTCCAGACCGCGCGTTCTCCTTCTCTGCACCACCACCGGCTACCAGGCGCAGACCTTCGTGGATGCGGCCGAGAAGCTGGGCCTCGAAGTCGTTTTCGGCACCGACCGCTGCCACGTCCTCGATGATCCCTGGGGAGACGACGCCATTCCGCTGCGGTTCGAGAATCCAGAAGAGAACACACGCAAGATCGCAGACGCGGCGCGTGAACGGCCCTTCGCAGCCATCATCCAGATCGGCGACCGGGCTACGGAGACAGCGGCGCTGGCTAGCAAGGCCCTCGGCCTTCTGAATCATCCGCCGGAGGCAGCCCAGGCGTGCCGCGACAAGTATCTCGCGCGCGGACGGCTGCGCCAGGCCGGGCTCAACGTACCCGACTACCGCCGTTTCCCGCTGGACGCCGACCCGCGGCAACTGCTGGCCACGGGCGCGGTAACAATGGATGTCCCACGCGTGCTCAAGCCGCTGGCGCTCTCGGCAAGCCGCGGCGTAATCCGCGCCGACACTCCCGAAGAATTCGTCCGCGCCTTCGAGCGCATACGGACGCTGCTGAAGAGTCCCGAGGTCGGCGTGCTGCGCGAAGAGACTAGCAACTTCATTCAGGTGGAGAGTTACATCGACGGCGCCGAGATCGCGGTGGAAGCCATCGTGGACCGCGGCCGCCTGCGCGTCCTTGCCATCTTCGACAAGCCCGACCCGCTCGCGGGGCCGTTCTTCGAGGAGACCATCTACGTCACGCCGTCGCGGATGAGCCGCGAGCGGCAGCAGGAAATGGTCGAGACTTTGGCCAAGGCCGCCGACGCGCTCGGGCTCTACCACGGCCCGGTACACGCCGAGTTGCGCATCAACCCCGCCGGCATCTGGACGATGGAAGTAGCGGCGCGCTCAATCGGCGGGCTGTGCTCGCGCGCGCTGCGCTTCGAGATCCCACTGGTGGATAAGGAAGTGTCGCTCGAAGAATTGCTCATCCGGCTGATGCTCGGGCTGGACGTCTCGCGCATCTATCGCGAAAATGTAGCTTCTGGCGTGATGATGATTCCCATTCCCGAAGCGGGCCTCTACCAGAAAACGCAGGGCATCGACGAGGCGCGCGCCGTCGGCGGTATTGAAGATATCGTAATCACCGCCAAGGTGTCCCAGAAGCTGGTGCCATTGCCGGAGGGAGCGAGTTACCTGGGCTTCATCTTCGCGCGCGGGGGATCACCCGAATTCGTGGAGAACGCCTTGCGGCGTGCGCACGAGAAGCTGCGCTTCGTCATCAGCCCTGGCTTGCCGGTGATCTGACCTGCGCGCGGCAGTCTCATCGCTGGTTGCGCTAGAATGTTCTGCCTTCTTAGCGCGAATCATTTCCACGCGGCGGGCGTTCCCTGTCGAGCTTCACATCCCCCGGAGTAGGAGCAGTCCGATGAGATCGAGAGCGGCAAGCGTCCTGGCAATCTTAACCATCCTGATCTTCTGCATGGCCGCGCGGGCGGACGAGAACGAGAAGCCCGCCCCCGAGAAAAGCCACGACATCCTGGAGAACATCAAGTTCCGCAATCTTGGTCCGGCGGTGGGCGGCGGGCGGGTGACGGCGGTGGCGGGCGTGGCCGGCCAGGCGAACATCTACTACGCCGGCGGCGCCGGCGGCGGCGTTTTCAAGACCATCGACGGCGGACTTTCCTGGAAGCCCATATTCGAGAAAGAGGCGTCGGCCTCCATCGGCGCCATCGCGCTGGCGCCTTCGAATCCCAGCCTGATCTGGGTCGGCACCGGCGAGGCCAATCCGCGCAATGACATGGTCACCGGCCATGGCGTGTATTTCTCGCCCGATGCCGGCGCGAGCTGGCGCTTCATGGGGCTGGACAACGTAGGCCAGATCTCGGCCATCCTGGTGCACCCGACGAACCCGGACGTGGTTTTCGTCGCGGCCCTGGGGCGGGTGTGGGGAAGCGGGCCCGACCGCGGCGTCTACCGCACCACCGATGGCGGCAAGAGCTGGCAGAAGGTGCTCTACGTCAACGAGCAGACCGGGGCCAGCGACCTGGTGATGGACCCCGCGAATCCGATGGTGCTGTTCGCCGGCATGTGGGAGGTGCGGCGCTATCCCTGGATGATGCTAAACGGCGGCAACGCCAGCGGCATCTACCGCTCCACCGACGGCGGCAGCGCGTGGAAAAAGTTGAGCGAAGGGCTGCCCAAGCCGCCGCTGGGCCGCATCGGGTTAGCGATCGCGCCCAGCAATCCGCAGCACGTCTATGCGCTGGTAGACGCGAAGAAAGGCGTGCTCTGGGATTCCACCGACGTGGGCGACCACTGGAAAGAGGTCAGCAACAACCGCGAGATCAACGCCCGGCCGTTTTATTTCTCGCGCCTGTTCGTGGCGCCGAATGACGAGAGCCACCTCTACTTCCTGTCGTTCGACATCGTGGAATCGCGCGATGGCGGCAAGACGGCCAAGATCATCGGCAAGGGCGTGCATCCCGACCAGCACGCGCTGTGGATCGATCCCAGGCATCCGGAGCGCATGATCGAAGGCAATGACGGCGGAGTGTACATCTCCGCCGACGCCGGCAAGAACTGGCGCTATCTGGACAACCTGCCCATCGAGCAGTTCTACCAGGTAGCGACCAGCGATGACGATCCCTACCTGATCTGCGGCGGATTGCAGGACAACTTCGGCTGGTGCGGTCCTTCCAGCAGCCTCAGCCGCGAGGGCGTTGTAGGCGCGGACTGGTTTGTGACCGTGGTGGGTGATGGCGAGTACGTGGTGCCTGCGCCCGGAAAGTTGAACATCATTTACGGCGACTCGCAAAACGGTTACATCCGGCGCCTGGACAACAAGACGGGCTTGGCGCGCTTTGCGCGCCCTTACCTGCGCGGCGTGGGGAGCATGCCGCCCTCCGAGCTGAAGTACCGTTTTAACTGGACTTCGCCCATCGCGGTGTCGAGCACCGATCCGAACGAGGTTTACCTGGGCGGCAACGTGGTGTTCAAATCCACCGACGGCGGCATGAACTGGTCGCCGATCAGCCCCGACCTGACGCGCAACGACAAGAGCAAGCAGCAGCATAGCGGCGGCCCCGTGGAACTCGACCTCAGCGGGGCGGAGACCTTCGACACTATTCTGTCGATCGCCATTTCGCCGGCCGATCCCAAGGTGATCTGGGTGGGCACCGACGACGGCGTAGTGCAGGTAACGCGCGATGGCGGAGAGAACTGGACCAACGTCACCGCCTCGATGCCCAAGCTGGCGGAGTGGGGACGCATTCAGCAGATCGAGGCCTCGCCGTTTTCCGCCGACACCGGCTACGTGGCCGTGGATCTCCACGAGCTCGACAACGACAAGCCTTACGTCTTCAAGACGCACG
>DATNJE010000113.1:0-6199 GCA_035604095.1 Terriglobales bacterium | reverse complement strand
TCACAGGGAGTGGGTGGTATCCCATCGGAGGCCCGGTGGTCGGCTGCAGGGGGTAACATAGGGATTAACAGCGCTGAGCGCTGTTGGTCGCGGACTGAGGCGCTGTTCGGAGCGGTCAGCAGCGAGAGGATTTTCGGGGGCGAAGTCTCTCTGCACCACTGAAGCTGTCATCCTTCGCGAGCCGAAGGCGAGCGGAGGATCTGACGGAGTAGCTGGCACCACCGGATCGAGTTGCGCAGACGACGTCGCCAGATTCTCCCGCCTCCCGATGGTCGGCGGAAGAATGACATTTGAGTGAGGGCGGACTGTCGGGGTTGGCGTTCTGGGGTGGGAGACGGCGGCGCTACGCTGCATTACAATATCCTCATGGACTCCTTAGTCATTGCCGGTCGTCCCTTCCGTTCCCGGCTGATCGTGGGGACGGGCAAGTACAAATCCGGGCAGGAGACGGCGCGCGCCATCGAGGCCAGCGGCGCCGAGATGGTCACGGTGGCGGTGCGGCGCGTCAACCTCGACCGCAGCAAAGAGTCTCTGCTCGACTTCATCGATCCGCAGAAATATTTCCTGCTTCCCAACACCGCCGGCTGCTACACCGCCGACGAAGCCATCCGCACCGCGCGCCTGTCGCGCGAGGTCGGGCTCTCCGATTGGGTGAAGGTGGAGGTCATCGGCGACCAGGCCACGCTCTATCCCGATGTGGCCGCGACCATCGAGGCCACGCGCGTGCTGGTCAAGGAAGGCTTCACGGTCCTTCCCTACACCTCCGACGACGTGGTGGTTGCCAAGCGGCTCGTCGATGCAGGTGCGAGCGCGGTGATGCCGCTGGGCGCGCCCATCGGCAGCGGCATGGGCATCCAGAACCAGGCCAACCTGCGAATCTTGCGGGAGATCTTTGCCGGCATACCGCTGATTGTGGACGCGGGCGTGGGCACGGCTTCCGATGCCACCGTCGCCATGGAATTGGGCTACGACGGCGTGCTCATGAACACGGGCATCGCGGCGGCGCAGGACCCGGTGCTGATGGCCGACGCCATGAAGCACGCCATCCTCGCCGGACGCAACGCGTATCTGGCCGGACGCATGCCCAGGAAGCTCTATGCCACGGCCAGCTCGCCGCTCGAAGGAGTGGTGCGGTAGGAATGGCGCAAAAAAACAAGGGCGACCGCTCGGGCCGCCCTGGTTTTTCTTCTTCGACAAGCGAAGCCTAATGCTTCATCTCGCCGCCTTCGGCCATCATATTGACAGTGTCCACGTGAATAGTTTTCTTGTCCTTGTCGGTTTTTCCGGTGACCGTAACGTGATGGCCTGCATGCTCCTTGAGACTGTCGGGATTATCCACGATCAGCACATCTTGCGTACCATCGGGGACGAAGGCCACCTTCTCGCCCGCGCCGATACATTTCTTGGCGCAGGCCGCGCCTTCGGCGCTCGCCATCTTGACGCCGCACTTGGCGTCCACAACCCAGCCATTCACCGCAGCCTCTTTCGCGACTGCAACCACCACCAGCACCAGCGTGAGCAAAAGCAGGACCACAAGCAACTTCTTCATGTCATCTCCTCGATTTCTCGCAGCGCGTGCCGCAAGCTCGTTTCGCAAACCAGTCCTAACCCCGTAACTAAGGGATTACCCTTTTACCTTGGCGACAGAGTACATTTCAAGCAAAAAGCGCGCGGTTGGTTGTAATCAATTTGTCACCGCGGCTCAGCGCGTCTGTGCAGTGGCCGTGGAACTCTGCGGGCGCGGCTCGGGAGCGACGTAAACCACCTCGCCGGGACGCGCGTACTTGAGCTGTTCGCGGGCTTCGCGCTCGATGGCGCGCGGATCGCTCTTCAGTCCGCGGACCTTCTGGGAGATGCGGCCGTTCTCCTGCTCGAGGCGCAGGATGTCCTGTTGCAGCTTGTGGTTCTCGGCGCGCTTGTGCTGGTAGGCCACCATGCCGTTGGCCCCGAAGACCACGTGGTAGCCCAGCATGACCACCAGCAGCAACATGCCCGCGGTCGCCAGCTTGCGCCGCGTTCCATAGAGCCACGCTCCTGCGTGCAGCAGGAGCTGGTGTTGCGCCATGAAGTCCGCCAGCCGCTCCCAATCCAGCATCAATGGAAAATCCAGTCCTTGGCCTGCCCGCTGAGTTTTGCCAAATCGTCGCGAGACCGCGCTTCGGTATAGACGCGCACCACCGGTTCGGTGCCGGAGAGCCGATAGCACGCCCACGAACCGTCCTCGAACAGCAGTTTCAACCCGTCGGTGCGCACCATGCCGGCAATTTTGCGTCCGAAAAACTCGCGCGGCTCCAGCTTTAACTTACTAGTGAACTTCTCTTTGACTTCCGGCGTCAAGCGGAAGTTCTCGCGCAACGGATAAAAGGAACCAACTTTGCCAAATAGGATCTGCAATTGTTCGCGCAGCGGCTTGTGGCGGCGCGCCACCATCTCGGCGGCCAGCAGTCCGGCGATGATGCCGTCCTTTTCCGGGACGTGGCCGCGAATCGAGAGGCCGGCGCTCTCTTCCCCGCCGATGGCGATTTTGTCCTGTTTGATCAGCTCGCCGATGTACTTGAAGCCCACCGGCGTCTCGTGCAGCTCGACCTTGTGATGCTGCGCCAGGGCATTGATGAGGTTGGTGGTGGCGACCGATTTGGCTACGCCGTTCTTCCAGCCACGCGTTTCGACCAGGTAGTCGAACAGCAGGGCGATGAGATAGTTGGGCTGGAGGAAGGAGCCGTCCTGGTCGAGGATGCCGAAGCGGTCGGCGTCGCCGTCGGTGGCCATGCCGATGTGCGAACTGGTCTCGCCCATCTTGCGGCGCAAATCGGAGAGCAGATGGTCGTCAGGCTCGGGCGCGTGTCCGCCGAAGAGCACGTCGCGGCAGTCGTGGACGGTTGACACCTGTACCCCGGCTTCGCGCAGCAGCGAGTCGGGATAGCC
This sequence comes from Terriglobales bacterium, assembly GCA_035604095.1. Classification (GTDB taxonomy): domain Bacteria; phylum Acidobacteriota; class Terriglobia; order Terriglobales; family Acidobacteriaceae; genus JAHFUA01. Next base: position 3,274 of record DATNJE010000113.1, on the reverse strand, counting down.
GCGCGCCGCTCCCCACAGCGGGTCAAAACAGACGCGCACGCCAGCTTTGCGGATAACTTCCAGGTCCACCAACTCGCGGAGACGCGCCAGGTAGGCTGCGCGCACGTCGACGGTAACGGGCTGGGCGGCTTGCGTGGCGGGTGGTTGGCCGTCGAGTCGCGCAATCTCCGCCTCGATCCGGTTGGTGGCTTCCGGCAGCGCCGGCGCGCCGTCAGGGGTCGAGAACTTGATGCCGTTGTACTCGGGAGGATTGTGCGAGGCGGTGAAGTTGATGGCGCCGTCTGCCTGCGCGCGGATCACTTCGTAGGAGATCGCCGGAGTGGGCGCGGGCTCGGCGATGACCAGCGGCGTGATGCCGTGCGCCGCGAGGATTTCGGCCGCCATCGCCACCAGCGTCTCGCCCAAGAAACGCGGGTCCCGGCCCACCACGACGCGCGCCCCGCCCGGCTTCTCCGAGACCACGTAGCGCGCAATGCCGGTGACCGCACGCCGCACATTGGCAAAGGTGAAATCTTCGGCGATCACCGCCCGCCAGCCCGAAGTGCCGAACTTGATGGCCGTTGTCATAATAGAATTCCAGCGTTGCAGCCTTGGCATTGTAAATGACCGATAAGCGAATCGTCCTAAGCACCGCCGGATCGCAAGAAGAAGCGCGCAAGATCGCGCAGGCGCTGGTGGAGCGCCGTCTGGCAGCGTGCGTGAACATTGTGGGCCCGATCCAGTCCGTCTATCGCTGGAAGGGCGCGGTGGAGAGCGCACCCGAGCACCTGCTGATCATCAAGACCACGTCAGAAGCGTTTCCGCGCGTGCGCGACGCCATCCGCGAGCTGCATTCCTACGAGTTGCCGGAGTGCGTCATGCTGTCCATCGAGGCAGGGAGCGAGGAATATATGAAGTGGATCGGGGAATCGGTGGATCGGGAGATCGGGTGATTGAGAAAACTCCCCGTGTCCTCTGTGGTTAGTCCTTCGGCTTCCGGCCGCTCAGGTTCAGCCGCCAATAGTCCAACGTGAACGGCGGGTTGTCGCTGGCGGCCTGGCGCGCGAGTTCGTCCAAGAAGCGTTCACGCAGCGCGGAATCGGGAAGGCGCTCAATATGCCGATGCAGCGTCACCGTGGCCAGGAACTCCTTGTACTCCGGCGCATCCGAGAGAGTTGCCGGCGCTTCCTCCAGCCAGGTCTTGATCTCGACGAAACTGGCACTCCGCATGCGCTTCGCCGTGGTGATGTCATCCGGATACTGCCAGGGCGCGTGCCAGCCCTCGAAAAACGCGGCGAATTCAGGGCGGGTCATCAACTCGGTCGCCCGCTCTCGGACGCGCGCCAGGTTGGGTCCGCCGCCGCACTGCGCTTCCAGCCAGCCGCCCGGCTTGAGCGCCCGCACCAGACTGCGGAAGAGCCGGGCGTGGTCCGGCAACCAGTGGAAAGCGGCGGTGCTGAAGACGCCGTCGAGAACGCCGTCGAGAGGGATGTCATGCAGATCGGCGGCGATGAAGAACACCTGCCCGGGGAACTTCGGCGCGAGGTGCTCGCGCGCAGTTTGCAGCATGTTCTGCGAGAGGTCCATGGCGACCACGCGCCCGCGCGGCAACCGCTTCAGTAGTTCCGCCGTCACTTTGCCGCTGCCGCAGCCGGCGTCGGCCACGGTCTCGTCGCCGCGCAGTGGCAGACGATCGAGGACCTTCTGCCCCCACGCGAACTGCGGCCGCGAGAGCCGGTGGTAGGCCTCGGAGTTCCATTCGCGATTCGTGCGGTCCTGAGCCATTGGAAAGGGCTCTTGGCTATTGGCCCTTGGCTTTTGGCCAAGAGCGAAGAGCCAACAGCCAAGAGCATCCTTTCAGATTGCCGCCAGCGCCTGCTCGAGGTCGCGGATGATGTCGTCCGCGTCTTCGATGCCGACCGAGATGCGCACCATGCCGTCGGTGATGCCGATTTCGCGTCTTCCCTTCTCGCCCAGCGCGGCGTGGGTCATGGTCGCGGGATGGGAGATCAGCGTCTCCACGCCGCCCAGCGATTCTCCCAGAAAGCAGACGCGCAACTTGCGCAGCATTCTCTGCGCGTTCTTCAGCGAGCCGGTCTCGAGGGTGATCATGGATCCGAAACCGGTCATCTGCCGCTCGGCCAGCTCGTGTTGCGGATGGTCGGGCAGTCCCGGGTAGAAGACTTTTTTCACTTTCTTGTGGCGATTGAGGAAGGCAGCCACGGCGCGGCCGTTAGCATCGTGCTTCTCCATGCGGACCGCCAGCGTCTTCACTCCGCGGAGCACCAGCCAGCACTCGAACGGCGACAGGATCGCTCCCGCCGCCTTCTGAATGAACGCAAACTTCTCGGCGTGCTCCGGCTTGGTGCAAACCACGACCCCGCCCAGGCCGTCGCTGTGCCCGTTGAGGAACTTGGTGGTGGAGTGGATGACCATGTCCGCGCCCAGGGCGATGGGCTTCTGGAAATACGGCGACATGAAAGTGTTGTCCACCACCAGCTCGACGCCGCGGCGGTGCGCGATCTGGCTGATGGCCGCGAGATCGCTGAGGGTCATCAGCGGGTTGGTCGGCGTTTCCACAAAGACGAAGCGGGTGCTGCGGCGGATCGCCCGCTCCACGGCGCGCAGGTCGGAGGTGTCAACATAGCTGAATTGCAGCCCATAATTCGTCAGGATCTGGTTGAACAGGCGCGGCGTGCCGCCATAGAGGTTGTTGGTGCAGACCACGTGGTCGCCGGACTTGAGCAATGTGCACATGGCATTGATGGCAGCCATGCCGCTGGCGAAGACGTGCGACGTCCGCCCGCCTTCGAGCGACGCCAGGTTCTTCTCCAGGCAGGTGCGCGTGGGATTGGAGACCCGCGAGTACTCGTAGCCTTTGTGCTTGCCGATCTCCTCCTGCACGTAGGTGGAGGTGGCGAAGATGGGCACAACCACGGCGCCGGTCGAGGGATCCGGCTCCTGGCCGACGTGGATGGCCCGCGTGGCGAAACCGAGTTCTTTATTGTTCATAGGAATTCGATGATCGTGCGGCCTATTGTGCGCTGTCGAAGATTCCCTTGGACAGATAACGCTCGGCCGAATCGGGGATCATGGTGACCACGCGCTTGCCGGCGCCCAGCCGCTGGGCGATCTGCAGAGCGGCGTAAACGTTGGCGCCGCCGCTGGAGCCGGAGAACACGCCTTCCTTGCGCGCCAAATCGGCAACGGTCGAAAACGCCTCGGGATCGCGGACTGCGAAGATCTCGTCCGCGAGCGGTTTGTCGAACGTCTTGGGCATGAAGCTGGCGCCAAT
>DATNJE010000112.1:0-3244 GCA_035604095.1 Terriglobales bacterium | reverse complement strand
GCCGCACACCAAGTTCAAGGGCGAGGTGTACGTTTTGAGCAAGGAAGAAGGCGGACGGCACACGCCGTTCTTCAAGGGCTACCGGCCGCAGTTCTACTTCCGCACCACGGACGTGACCGGAGTGACGGAAATGCCCGAAGGTACGGAGATGGTGATGCCGGGCGACAACATTGGATTGGTGATCCAGTTGATCACCCCGGTGGCGCTGGAGAAGGGGTTGCGCTTCGCCATCCGCGAAGGCGGCCACACCGTGGGCGCGGGAACGATTACGGAGATTTTGGAATAACACAACATTCGCGGCATGTAGCCAGCCGCCAGTTCTTTGAGGAACAGCGAACGTGAATGGAAAAGACAGAATTCGGATCCGGCTGAAAGCCTACGATTACCGTGTGCTCGACCAGTCGACGGGCGAGATCGTGGAAACGGCGCGGCGCACCGGCGCGCACATCGCCGGGCCCATCCCGCTGCCCACGGTCAAGAACAAGTACTGTGTGCTGCGTTCGCCGCACGTGGACAAGAAATCGCGGGAGCAGTTCGAGATCCGCACCCACAAGCGCCTGCTGGATATCCTGGAACCCACGCAGCAGACGGTGGACGCGCTGATGAAGCTCGACCTGCCCGCGGGCGTGGACGTGGAGATCAAGGCGTTTGGGAAGGAACACAAATGACCGCGCTTTCCGGGGCGTCCGAGCCCCGGGCGGTCATCCTGAGCGGCATAGCCGCGAAGGATCTCTGCCGGCGAGACGCCGGCGCTACAACCGGCAGTGCCTGGCGTTGGCTGTGGGCATGATGAGGGGGAAACGAAGTTTATGGCGGTCAACGGAATTCTCGGTAAGAAGGTCGGGATGACGCAGCTCTTCGACGACAAGGGCGACGTGCACCCCATCACCGTGCTCCAGGCGGGACCCTGCGTGGTGACGCAGAAGAAGTCGCAGGCCAAGGAAGGTTATGACGCGGCGCAGATCGGGCTGATCGAGTTTGTCAAAGAATCGCGGCTGACGCAGCCCGAGCGCGGCCACTTGGCGAAGCACAACCTGCCTCCGGTGCGCTTCCTGCGCGAAGTGGGCATCACCACTGACGGCGCGGGCGATGGCGCAGCGCCTGACTCAGTCAAGGTCGGCGACAAAGTGCTGGTGGATATCTTCCAGGGCGAGAAGTTCGTGGACGTCATTGGGACCAGCAAGGGGCGCGGCTTTGCCGGCGTGGTCAAGCGGCACCACTTTGCGGGCGGGCCGAAGTCGCACGGATCGATGTTCCAGATCACCGGGTCGATCGGCTCGTCGGCGTTTCCCTCGCGCGTGTTCAAGGGCATGCGCATGTCCGGACATATGGGGAACGCGCGGGTGACCACGCGCAACCTGCGGGTGGTGGGCATCGATCTCGACGACAACCTGCTGATGGTTGAAGGCGCGGTGCCGGGGCCGAACGGCGGATACCTGGTGATCAACAAGGCGGGGAAACCGCCGCGTGAGCGCCGCGGATTCGGTGGCGAAGCCACCATTGACCCCTTGAAGGCGTCGAAGCGCAAGACCAAGAAGGCGTAACTGTTATGGCAAACATCGACGTTGTCGATCTGAGCGGCAAGAAGGTGGGGACGCTGGCCCTGGCCGACGAAGTCTTCAGCGCAGTCAACGAGGACCTGCTGTGGGAGGCGGTGAAGCACTATCGCGCCTCGCTGCGCGCGGGCACGCATGCCACTAAGAACCGCAAACTGGTTTCCGGCTCGGGGAAGAAGCTGTGGAAGCAGAAGGGCACTGGCCGGGCGCGCGTGGGCTCCATCCGTTCGCCGCTGTGGCGGCACGGCGGAACGGTGCACGGGCCGCAGCCGCGTTCGTATGACTACGCGTTCCCGCGCAAGAAGCTGCTGGGCGCGCTGCGTTCCGCTCTGGCGGCCAAATTCGCCGATGGCAAGCTGACGGTGGTGGAGAGCTTCGAGCTGAAGGAGCCCAAAACCAAGGAATTTCGCAAGGCGCTGGACGCGCTGGAGGTCACCAAGACCGCGCTCGTGGTCGAGGCGGCCAAGGTCGAGAACCACAACCTGGAGCTCAGCTCGCGCAACCTCGATGGGGTCGAGCTGGTGCGCGGCAACCAGGTGCATCCCTATCACTTGCTGCGCTATGACGCAGCCATCTTCTCGCGGCCGGCGCTGGAAACACTTCAGGACACGCTGAAGGCTTCGGCGCCGAAGAAGAAGGCGGAGGTGGCGTAATGAAATCGGCGTACCAGATCATTCGCCGCCCCATCATCACCGAGAAAGGCCTAGGGATCAAGGAACTGCAGCGCACACTGGTCTTCGAGGTGGCGTCCCAGGCAACCAAGACCGAGGTGAAGGAAGCGGTGCAGTCCATCTTCAAAGTCAAGGTGGACGCGGTGCGCACCGCCAACTTCCCGGGCAAGGAGCGGCGGCGTGGCCGCTTCTCCGGCTATCGTCCGGACTGGAAGAAGGCTTACGTGCGCCTCAAAGCCGGCGAGAAGATGCCGGAGTACGCGCAGAATTTGTAAATCGGCTTTTGGCTCTTGGCTTGAACCACAGCCTCCGCGAGCCGAAAGTGGCGAGAGCTAACGGCCAAGAGCTAAGAGCCAAGAGCGAATTTATGGCGATCAAAACTTACAGACCGGTCACCTCGACGTTGCGCTTCCAGACGACGCTGGTCAATGAAGACCTGAGCGGCGATCGTCCGCACAAGCCGCTGACCGAAACCAAGAAGGGTACGGGCGGGCGGCGCAACTCGGGTGACATCACCAGTTGGTTTCGCGGCGGCGGTCACAAGCGCAAGCTGCGCATCATCGACTTCAAGCGCGACAAGACGGGCGTGCCGGCCACCGTGGCATCCATCGAGTACGACCCCAACCGCTCCGCGCGCATTGCGCTGCTGGCCTACGCCGACGGCGAAAAGCGCTACATCCTGCAGCCTTCGGGGCTGAAGGTGGGGCAGAAGGTGGTGAGCGGCCCCGACGCCGACATCCTGGTGGGCAACGCTCTGCCGCTCAAGAACATTCCTCCCGGCACGACCGTGCACAATTTGGAGCTGCGTCCGGGCAAGGGGGCGCAGATGGTGCGCTCGGCCGGCGGGTCGGCGCAGTTGGTAGCCAAGGAAGGCGACTACGCGCTGGTCAAGCTGCCCTCGGGCGAGACCCGCAAGGTGCTGCTGGACTGCATGGCCACCATCGGACAGGTCGGCAACCTGGATCACGAGAACGTCACCATCGGCAAGGCGGGACGCAAGCGCTGGGTGGGCAAGCG
>DATNJE010000111.1:0-8125 GCA_035604095.1 Terriglobales bacterium | reverse complement strand
AAAGGGCGGCGAGAGATCGAAACTGTGGGCGCGGTCGTAGAGGCCATAGAACGTCGTCTTGTAAGGAGCCTTGGTGCCGTTCATCGGGAAGCCTTTCAGGGTTCCGTACGAAAGCCGAAGGGTGAAAGTGGCGTCCGGATACGCGGACTTTCCGTACGCCAGGAAGCGGGCCTTCCCGAGTTTCTCGCCGGCGGCCTGCTCGACGCTCTGCACGTTGTCTTCAAACCACATGGTTATAGCGCGGGACAACGGATCGACTTTGCGCGCCAGAGCGATCATAGGGTCGCTCGACGCCGCCACGGCCGCTTCGCCGCCTTCCAGCAGCGCTTTTCGTACTTTGGGATCGGCCAATTGCGTTCCTTTGACAAGCTCAGCGGCAAGGGCGTCCGATGTGCGGCCATCCAGGACGGTCTTAACAAACTCGTCATCGGCGCCCAGTTGCCGGGCTGACTCCGCGAGGCCGCCGCTCAGACGTGCCTGCTCCATCTCCGGATAGATGGGCGCGGGCGAGAGCAGACGATAACGCAGCGACTCCAGTTGCGCCTCGTGGAAGCCGGACAGGCGCTCGCCGTCTGGCTTCTTGATCTCGGCGACGTACTGCACGAGGGACAGCGCCAGGCTGGCAAGCTGAGAATCCAACCGCCGGAAGAGCAGCTTTTTCGTGATCGGCGCAGCTTTGGCTTCGGCGCCGGCGATGGTGTCCCAGGCGCCGCCGAACTCGGACTGCCACTCCGGCTTCGATGCCACCAGCTTGCGGAATTGATCTTCTTCCGTCTGCTTCTTGGCGATCACGCGCTTGTCGAGCAGCGCCTGGTAGATGCCCTGATAGGCTTTCGCGGAATTTTCCAGGCTCAAGATCAGGTCTTCCGCCTGGCGCGCCTGCTCCGGTCCCCTGGCGGCATAGTGGTGCATCGTCTGGAGGCGGCTCTTGAGCAACTCCAGGATCAGCGGTATCCGCACGTCGCGCTCCTGCAAGAGCTGCGCCATGGTATCCAAACGCGACGTTGAGCCCGGATGCCCGGGAACGAATACCAGTTCGCCGTTGCCGGCGCCCTTGGCGTTCCACTTAAGAAAGTTTGTGGTCTCCAGAGGCTTGCCATTCTCGTAGACGCGGAACAGCGCCATATCCAGGTCATAGCGCGGATAGGTGAAGTTGTCGGGGTCGCCGCCGAAGTAGGCAATCTGCTGCTCTGGGGCAAAGACGATCCGCACGTCGGTGTACTTCTTGTAGCGATAGAGCCAGTACTCGCCGCCCTGGTACAGGGTGACGACATCGGAGCGCAGCCCGGTTTTCTGCTCGCTCTCGCGTGTGATCTGCGCGATCACATCTTTGCGCGCGGCCAGCGCCTTCTGTGCGTCGGTGATGTCTTTCAGCGCATTCTGGATGCGCTGGGTCACGTTCTCCATCGCGACCAGAACGTTCACCTCCAGGTCCGGCGACTTCATCTCCTGGTCCGGGATGGCAGCGTAGAAGCCGTCGCGGACGTAGTCATGCTCCGCCGTGGAATTCTTTTGCAGTTGTCCGATGGCCACATGATGGTTGGTCAGCAGCAAGCCGTGCGGACTGACGAACGATCCGGAACCGCCGTCATTCAGACGGACGCTGGAAAGCCGGACGTGGTCCAGCCACTGCGGCGTCGCGGTGAATCCGTAGCGCTCGTGCAGCAGCTTGTTGGGAGGATTATCGAAGGTCCACATGCCTTCGTCGGCAGGCGCAGTGCGGCCCAGCAGGAGGCAGGAGAGAGCGCACAGCAGGAGATGACGGTAACAAGATCGCATGAGGCACGACCTCCAGACGCAGGTTGATTATAGCGAGGGCATACGCTGAAGGTCAGCGGCGGCGGGACGCCACAGTTTCGTCAACTCACGCGCAGTTGACAGCGCCGAGGCGAGAGAGTAGTCTCCGCCTCCGGTCAAGGAAATCCAGGACACTCAATAAATAGAAGACAGGGAGGCGATTGATGCGCGCTCGAAGCGTGGCGTTGGCGGTGATGTTCGCCCTGGCGGTGGTGTTGCCGGGGATGGCACAGGACGCCGGCAAGGTGGCGGAGATCCACATCAACCGGGTCAAGCCGGGAATGACAACGCAGTATGAAGCCGGCCGCAAGAAGCACATGGGCTGGCATAAGAGCCAGAACGACGCGTGGTCGTGGTACACGTGGGAAGTTCTGACCGGCGATTTCACCGGGTCGTACGTGGTGGGAACGTTCCAGCACCACTGGAAGGATTTCGACGGCCGCGACAAGTTCAACGAGGCGGACGGCGCCGACGCCATGGCCCACATGGGCGCGTCGCTGGCCGGCGAGCAGATGAGCTATTACCGCTACCGCGAGGACCTGAGCACGGGGCCCGAGATGCTTCCCCCACCGACCAAAGTAATCTCGGTCACCCACTTCATGGTCAAGCCGGAGGGCATCAACGATTTCATCGAAGGCGTGAAGAGAGTGGGCGAGGCGTTCAAGAAAACTAACACGCCGACGTCGGGTATCAATCACTGGTACCAATTATTGAACGGGGGAGAGGGTCCACATTTTGTGCTGGTGGGCGACCGCGCGAACTGGGCGAGCTTCCAGCCGCCTTCGGACAAGACCCTGGACGCCATCATGGAAGAAGCCTACGGCAAAGAGCAGGGAGCGGCCATCCTGGCTGCCTTGCGGAAGGCTTACCGGTCCGCGTACTCGGAGATACTGCAGTACCGGCCGGACTTGAGCTACGTGGCTGGGAAGTGAAGGATCTGCAACTCATGTAGAGACGCAGCATGCTGCGTCTCTACATGAGTTTGTGTAGCGGTTGCCGAGCGCCCCCCACCTGACCGTTTATCTTCTGGTACCTACCGAAAAATGCTAATTCTTTGCCTCTCAGTGGTTTACGTTGACCTTGGCATCCAATTGAGCTAACTTTGCAACTTTATTCATAGGCGGATTAAGGGATATACTGGATAAAACCCTGATGACATCCACAGAAAACGGTAAGACCCTGCTCTTGCTAAAGCCCCGGGGATTCTGTGCCGGGGTGGTACGCGCCATCGACATTGTCCGTATCGCGCTTGAGGCCTTCGGACCGCCCATTTACGTCCGCAAGGAGATCGTCCACAACCGCTATGTTGTGGAAGAACTGCAGGCCAAGGGCGCGGTGTTCGTGGACAGCGTGGAGGAAGTCCCGGAAGGGGAGCGGGTGATCTACAGCGCCCACGGGGTTTCACCCGAGGTGCGCGAGGCCAGCGAGCGGCGCCGGCTGCGGGTGATCGACGCCACCTGTCCGCTGGTGACCAAGGTGCACGTGGAGGCGGTGCGCTTTGCCAAAGACGACTACAGCATCATCCTGATCGGCCATCGCGACCACGACGAGGTGATCGGCACCCTCGGCGAAGCGCCAGCGGTCACGCAGGTGATCAGCAGTCCGGAAGAAGTCGAGCAGTTGACCGTCCCCGATCCCGAGCGCGTGGCCTACACCACCCAGACCACGCTCAGCCTGGAAGAGACCAAGGACGTGATCGCCGCCTTGCGAAAAAGGTTCCCCAGCATCCACGGGCCTGCGGCGCAGGACATCTGTTATGCCACCGAAAATCGCCAGGTAGCGGTGAAGCAGGTGGCCGGGGGCGCGGACTTGCTGCTAGTGGTGGGTTCGGAAAACAGTTCCAACTCCAACCGGCTGGTGGAAGTGGCGCGCAAGCAGGGAACGTCCGCCTACCTGATCGAGAACTACCGCTCCATCCGTCGGGAGTGGCTCGAAGGCATCCGCACGGTGGCGTTGACGGCCGGGGCTTCGGCGCCGGAGTGCCTGGTGCAAGAAGCGGTATCGTTCCTCACGCAGTCAGGTTTCACCAATCTCGAGGAAGTGGAAGTGATGCCGGAAAACGTGCGCTTCGGTCTGCCTCCGGAGATTGTGGAAACCATCTCCCCCGTTACCACGGCTGCGGAGTAACCGATGGACAACATCGGCGACAGTCGTCGCCCCATCCCGACGGCCCTTACGGCGCAGAGCAGTGAACTCGGGCCTGCGCCCAGCGGTGGCGCCTCCTTGCTCTTCGGCAAGCTCGACGACATGGTGAGCCGCGTGGCTGCAGCCGCCGATGCCGCACGTCGATTCCTTTTCTCCCAGCAGCATGAAGAAGGCTACTGGTGTGGCGAACTGGAAGCCGATACCACGCTCGAGTCCGACTACATCCTGCTGCACACCCTGCTGGGGACGGGCAATCCCGAGCGCATCCGCAAAGCCGCCAATTACATCCTGCGTCACCAGAACCAGGACGGCGGCTGGGGCATCTACCTGGGCGGGCCCTCGAACATCAGCGCCTCGGTGAAGGCCTACTTCGGACTGAAGCTGGCAGGATACAAGGCCGGCCATCCCGCGCTGGAGAAGGCGCGCAAGAAAATCCTGGAGCTGGGCGGGGTCACCCAGGTCAACACCTTCACCAAAATCTATCTCTGCTTCTTCGGGCAGTACGACTATATGTCGGTGCCGGCGGTGCCGCCGGAGATCGTGCTCTTCCCCAACTGGTTCTGGTTCAACATCTACGAGATTTCCTCGTGGTCGCGCGGGATTCTGGTCCCTCTGGCCATCGCCTATGCCAAGAAGCCGTTCAAGAAAATCCCGCCGGAGATGGGCGTGGACGAGCTGTTTCTGCACGGCCAAAACAAGAAGCACATGCGGCTGCCGTGGGCCAACAAGCTGGTGAGCTGGCGCAATTTCTTCCTGGTGGTGGATCGGGTGACACACTGGCTGGAGACGGTGCACATCCGGCCGCTGCGGTCCATCGCCATCCGCGCCGCCGAGGAGTGGATCCTGGAGCGCTTCGAGCGCAGCGACGGCTTGGCCGCCATCTATCCCGCGATGATGAACTCCATCATCGCCCTGCGCTGCCTAGGATACTCGCTCGACGATCCCCAGATGATCCGCGCCCTGGATGAGTTTGAGTCGCTCGGCATCGAGGAAGAGGATACCTTCCGCATGCAGCCCTGCAAGTCTCCGGTGTGGGACACCGCTTACGCGCTGTTCGCGCTGGGGGAGAGCGGGGTGCCGCGCACCGAGCCGCGCCTGGTCGCCGCCGCCGACTGGATGCTGCGCAAGCAGGTCGCCCGCACCGGCGACTGGGCGGTCAAGAACTGGAGGGCCAACCCCGCTGGCTGGTACTTCGAGTTCAACAATGAGTTCTATCCCGATGTGGATGACACCGCCATGGTGCTGCTGGCGCTGGGAGAGGTGGACCATCCCGACGAGGGCTACCTGCACAAGTCGGTGGAGCGTGCCAGGGAATGGTTGCTCTCCATGCAGTGCAAGAACGGCGGCTGGGCCTCGTTCGACAAGAACAACAACCGCATGGTGTTCCAGTACGTGCCGTTTGCCGATCACAATGCCATGCTCGATCCGGCGACGGCAGACATCACCGGCCGCGTGCTGGAGATGCTGGCCGCTTCGGGCGGCAAGCGGCAGCGCGCAGCGGTGAAGCGCGCCATCAAATTCATCAAGCAGCAGCAGGAGCCGGACGGCTCGTGGTTCGGGCGCTGGGGCGTGAACTACATTTACGGCACCATGCAGGTGCTGCGCGGGCTGCGGGCCATCGGCGAAGACACGCACGAGGCCTACATCCAGCAGGCGGCGGAATGGCTGCGGATGGTGCAGAACTCGGACGGCGGCTGGGGCGAGACTTGCGAGTCGTACGACGATCCCAACCAGAAGGGCGTGGGGCCGAGCACGGCGTCGCAGACCGCGTGGGCGGTGCTGGGACTGCTGGCCGCCGGCGATACCCGCAGCGATTCGCTGGCGCGCGGCATCGCTTTCCTGCTGCGCACCCAGGGCAAGAACGGGAACTGGGAAGAGCCGTATTGCACCGGCACCGGCTTCCCGCGCGTGTTCTATTTGAAGTATCACCTCTACCGGACATACTTCCCGCTGCTGGCGCTGACCAGCTATGCCAAGGCGATGGCCGAGGCGGAACGGGAAATGGTGGCGCGATGATCGCGAGGTCGCCGGGATTTAGCCTGCGAAGCGCGCGGTAGAACGTAGCCCACGGCGTAAGCCGTGGGGCACATTTTTTGTGGATTCTCATCCTGGGCGAAAGCCGAACCGAGCGCAAGCGAGGCGAGGACGAGCGAAGTTGAGCCGCTTTGCCGGCGTCTGAGCCCGCAGGCGAAATCCCGAGCGCAGCGAGGGAGCTGCGAATACACATTTGCGGCGGCGGGACGCCGCCGCGGCAGCCGGCAAGATGCCGGCGCTACTTGGAGGATCATGGCGGTTCCGCTTTCACAGATGTGGACGGTGGGCAGCTACGTCGTCCGGCAAAAACTGAAGCGCCGCAAACGCTATCCGCTGGTGTTGATGCTGGAGCCGCTCTTCCGCTGCAACCTGGCGTGCGCCGGCTGCGGCAAGATCCAGTATCCCGGCCACGTGCTGAAGATGCAGCTCACGCCGGAAGAATGCTTCCGCGCGGCCGCGGAGTGCTGCGCGCCCACCATCGCCATCCCGGGCGGCGAGCCGCTGTTGCATCCCGAGATCGGGGAGATCGTCGCTGGCCTGGTGGCGCGCAAGAAATACCTCTACCTGTGCACCAACGCGCTGCTGCTGAGGCAGAAGCTCGACCTGTTCACGCCCAGCAAGTACCTGACCTTCTCCGTCCACCTCGACGGCCAGCGCGAGCACCACGATCTCTCCGTCTGCCTCGAGGGCGGATACGAAAAAGCGGTCGATGGGATCAAAGAGGCGCTGCGGCGCGGCTTCCGCGTGACGACGAACACCACGCTCTTCGACGGCGCCGATCCAACCAGCGTGCGCGCCTTCTTCGACGAGATGATGGAGCTGGGCATCGAGGGCATGATGCTCTCGCCCGGCTACTCCTATGAGAAGGCGCCGGACCAGCATCACTTTCTCGGCCGCGCGCGGACGCGGCGCCTGTTCCGCGCCATCCTCGCCAACCGTAAGCAGACGTGGCGCTTCAACATGTCGCCGCTGTTTCTCGAATTCCTGATGGGCAAGCGCGATTATCCCTGCACCGCTTGGGGCATGCCCACCTACAACGTTTTCGGATGGCAGAAGCCGTGTTACCTGCTGCAGGACGGCTACGCAGATTCGTTCCAGGAACTGCTCGCGACCACTGACTGGGAGCACTACGGTACCGAGTCCGGCAATCCCAAGTGCGCCAATTGCATGGTGCACAGCGGCTACGAAGCGTCCGCGGTGAACGATACCTTCGGCTCGCTGCGCGGCATTTGGGAGACGGCGCGCGCCACCTTCAGCCGCTATCGCGATCCCGAGGCGCTGCGCTTGCTCGATGAGCCGGTGCGGCCGGTGCACGCCATCAATCCGCTGGTGCAGGTCGAGACGGAAACCCCGCAGGAGGCGGCGCACCGGTGAGCGGGCGCGAGGCAGGTCGGGATACGCCGCATAATCCAGACACCCTGGAAGTTGTTCCTGCCGCCGAACGCGACGAGCTAGAAGGCTGGGTGCCGGAACTGGCCGGCGAAGAAGAGCTGCGGCAGGCGCTGGAGCAGGCTTTCGGCTATCGTGGCGACGTACTGATCACGCGCAAAGACGGGTCCAAAATCGAAGGCTACGTTTTCGACCGGCGCCCGGGACGCACGCTCGCCGATTCCGCCGTGCGCGTGCTGCCGAAGGAAGGCGGCGCGAAGCTCTCCATCGCCTATGCCGACATTGCGGGCCTCGCCTTCACCGGCCGCGACATGGCCGCGGGCAAGAGCTGGGAAAACTGGGTGCGGCAGTACTGGGAGCGCCGCGCCGCGGGCGAGAAGAACATATCGCTCCAGCCGGAGCGATTGGAATGAAACTCAGTTGAAGGTTTTCGTCACAGGCGCTACCGGCTTCGTGGGAAGCCACGTGGCGCGCGTTCTTTCTCAACAAGGCGCGGAGTTGCGGTTGCTGGTCCGGGCAACCAGCCGCACGGAGAACCTCGAGGGCCTCAGGGCTGAGCGCGTGACCGGGGATCTGTGCGATGCGGAAGCGCTGCGCCAGGGAATGTCAGGCTGCGAACTGGTGTTCCATGTGGCCGCCGACTACCGGCTGTGGGCGCGCGATCCGCGCGAGATCTACCGCGCCAACGTCGAGGGCACGCGCACCGTGCTCGAAGCGGCGCGTGCGGCCGGTGTGAGGCGTGTGGTGCACACCTCGAGCG
>DATNJE010000110.1:0-8510 GCA_035604095.1 Terriglobales bacterium | reverse complement strand
CGCTCGAAGCTGCGCGATCCGGGACGGCAGTCGATTTTCCTGCGCGCCGACCAGAACGTTCCCTTCGGCGCCTTCGCCACGGTGATGGACGCGGTGAAGCAGGCGGGGATCAGCAACGTCAGCATTGTCACCGAGCCCATCCAGAGTTCGCCGGGGACGCAGCAGGGACGCTAGAAATGTCCGCCCAGGCTGACATCTTCACGGAACGCGAAGGCTGGCGAGGCCCGCTGGGCTGGTCGCTGGTGCTGCACGGTTGCCTGTTGGCGAGCATCATAGTTTATGGGCTGGCCCGCGGAATGGGCGGCGAGAGCTGGGGATCGGGCGGCACCGGCGGCGGCGCCATGAGCGCCACGCTGGTCTCGAGCGCAGCCATCCCGCTCCCTCCTAATGAAATGGGCAAGAGCATCGTGGCGCACGAATCGCCGGGGCTCTCGAAATCGCTGCCGCGGCAGGAGGAGAAAGCGCCGGAAGCCATCCCCATCCCCGAACGGAACGCGAAAAAGAAGCCACCGAAGGCGGAGCGCTCCACCGCCGCCAAGAAGGCGCCCGAGCCGGAACCGGAGAACATTATTCCCTTCGGCCAGGGCGGGCCCATCAGCGGGCCCTACGGCGTGTTCACCGCAGGCGGCGCCAAAGGGGGACTGAGTTTCTCAGGCAACGGAGATTTTGGCAGCCGCTTCGGATGGTACGTGGACGTGGTGCGGCGCAAAATCTCGGAGAACTGGCTGAAGTACGAGATCGATCCCCGGGTCAGCAGCGGACAGCGCGTGTACATCACCTTCGACATCCTGCGCAACGGGCAGCCCACCAACGTGCAGGTGGAGCAGTCGAGCGGCATTCCTTCGCTGGACGTTTCGGCGACCCGCGCCATCCAACGTATCGACACTTTCGGCGGGCTGCCGCCCGACTACAACGGCGGCAAGGTCTCGGTGGAGTTCTGGTTCGATTATCGGAGATGAATTTGGTATCGTGATGCGATATAAAGAGATGCGATCCTTGTTGCAGCCAAACCTCTTCCCAGACCGGATCACGTGTCAGGGCACGACTTTCAGTCGTGCCGTTACGGTCACCTCAAGATTGTCATCCCGAGCGAAGCGCGAGGCGAGTCTTCAAGCCGAGCACGAGTCGAGGGATCTCGGGGTTGGGGACTTGCGTTTTCTGGGACGGCACGAGGCAAACGGAAGCCAAGATTCCTCGCCGCGCCCTCACTCGCAAAGCTCGCTCGGGCGGGCTCGGAATGACAATGTATCAACGTCCCCATCGGCACGACTGGAGTCGTGCCCTGACGCGCAATCCCGCACAAGCGCGTTTCGTGAGTGTCGGAATCAAGCGCTGCTTCTTCTGCTCGTCATTCTGCTTGCCCCACTCGCCTTCGCCCAGGACTGGATCCGCACCGGTACCGGGCTGGGCGTGGAGAAAGTCCGGCTGGCGGTCCCGGATTTCAAGGTCGCGACCACGGACGCCTCCAACGCTCAACTGCAGCAGGTCTTTGACGACGTGCTGTGGAACGACCTGGCCAATGCCGGTATCTTCGACATGGTCTCGAAGAGCTTCTACCCGCTGCAGACGCCGGGCACGCCGCAGGAGCTGAACATCACGGCATGGGGCAATCCGCCGCCTAACGCCAACATGGTGGCTTTCGGCAACCTGGGCGTCAGCGGCGCCGACCTGCAGATGCAGGGCTGGCTCTACGACGCCAAGAACACCAGCGCGCCGCAGGTGCTGGGCAAGCAGTACAAGGAACCGGCCAGCAAGGAGAGCGCGCGCGACATCGCGCACAAATTCGCCGCCGAGATCATCTTCCGCCTGGGCGGCGGCATCCTCAGCGTTACCGAGAGCAAGATCTTCTTCATTTCTTCGCGCAGCGGGCACAAAGAAGTCTGGGAGATGGATTACGACGGCGCCGGCCAGCACCAGATCACGCGTCTGGGCTCGATTTCGCTCTCGCCGCGCATCTCCCCCGACGGCAACCGCCTGGCCTTCACCACCTTCGCGCACGGCTCGCCGGACATCGTGATCTGGTCGCTGGAGCTGAATCGCTTTCTTACCTTCCCCAAGTTCGGCGGCACCAACGCTTCCCCGGCTTGGGCTCCCGACGGCACCAAGCTGCTGTTCTCGTCCTCGCGCAACGGCGATCCGGAGATCTACCTGGTCAACGACAATGGCTCGAACCTGAAGCGGCTGACGGCCTACAAGGGCGTGGACATCTCCCCGGTGTGGAACCCCAAGACCGCAGCGCAGATCGCCTGGGTGAGCGACCGCGCCGGGCTGCCGCAGATCTACATCATGGACGCCGACGGGGCCAACGTGCAACGCATGACCGATGGAGGCTATGCGGTCTCGCCCTCGTGGGCGCCCAACGGGCAGTTCCTGGCCTTTAGCTGGGGACGCAAGTGGGGGCCGGGAGAGCCCGGCGGGCAGGACATATATATAATGGACATCGCCAGCCGCCAGTGGGTACAGTTAACGCGCGAAGGGCGCAATGACTTCCCATCGTGGTCGCCCGATGGGCGCCACATCGTGTTCCAGTCCAACCGCAGCGGCAGCGACCAGATCTGGACCATGCTGGCGGACGGCAGCCAGCAGCACCAGCTAACCTTTACGGGCTCCAATAGCATGCCGAACTGGAGTTGGAAGTAAATCTTCACGGGGCGCATTTTTTTATGCTTAACTCCATCCGGGGCCAAGCCCCCGGAGGAACGATTGCGAGCTTTCTCGCAGGGAGGGTGAAGGTGAAGCACAGCAGGATGAAGTGGATCACGATCGTTGCGACGTTGGGGAGTTTGATGATGCTGGCAACCGCGGGCTGCCATCACGCGCCACCGCCGCCACCGGCAGCCGCACCGCCGCCGCAACCCACCGCGTCGCTGACGGCCAATCCCAACAGCATCCAGAGAGGCCAGTCCACGACCCTGACCTGGCAGACCACCAACGCCACCGACGTGACCCTGGAAGGCATAGGGGCGGTGCGAGCTAGTGGGTCGCAGCAGGTGACGCCCACCGACTCCACCACCTATCGCCTGACGGCGAAGGGCGCAGGAGGAACCCAGGAAGCCACGGCGCGGGTCACGGTAACCCAGCCGCAGGCGCCGCCGCCGATGGCGTCCGCTCCCAGCGATGAAGAGCTGTTCAACCAGAACGTCAAGGACGCCTTCTTCGACTATGACAAGTCGGACATCCGTCCGGACGCGCAGCAGGCCCTGCTGGCCGACGCCGCCTTCCTGCAGCAGCATCCCAACATGCGCTTCACCATCGAGGGACACTGCGACGAGCGCGGCTCCACCGAGTACAACCTCGGACTGGGCGACCGCCGCGCCACCGCCGCCAAGGACTTCCTGGTGCAGCAGGGGGTGAGTGCGGACCGAATCCGCACCATCAGCTACGGCAAGGAGAAACCGTTCTGCAACGGCCACGACGAGCAGTGCTGGCAGCAAAACCGGCGCGGGCACCTCGTGTTTCAGCGCTGAGATGATGTTTTCATCGGGACATCGGGTGATCGGGTGATTGGTTTTCAGATCACCCGATCTGCCGATCTCCCGATCACCCGATGTGGTTGTCCCGGGGCGCGTGCTTGCCCCGCATCTTTTACAATGCGCAGAAGCCCCTGTGCGGCATCTTAAATAATGGTATGAAGACAAAGAGACTTCTCTCCCTACTCGCCCTGCTGGGGCTGTGGTGCGCCCTGCCGGCGTTCGGCGTCAGCAAAGAAATCGTGCAGCTCCAGACCCAGGTGCAGGCGCTGACGGACCAGATGGCGCGCATGCAGCAGTCGTTCGACGAGCGCATGGGCGTGATGAAGAACCTGATCGAGCAAACCACCGACAACATGAACAAGGTCACCGGCGCGGTCAACGAGCTGCAGAAGACGCTCTCACAGCAGAACAGCGATATAGGTGGCAAGGTGGACCAGGTGTCCACCCAGGTGCAGGCGCTGCACGATTCCCTCGACGAGATGCGGGCGCGGCTGAACAAGCTGAGCACGCAACTCGACCAGCTCGCCGCGCAACAGCAGAACCTGCCCTCGCAGGCGCCGGGCGTGCAGCCAGGCGCGCCCGCGGTGCAGGCGCCGCCTCCCGACGTGCTCTACAACGGTGGCCTGCGCGACTACAACGCCGGCAAATACGACATCGCCAGCCAGGAGTTCAACGATTACTTGAAGTTCTATCCCACCACCGATCTGGCCGGCAATGCGCAGTTCTATCTGGGTGAGATCGCGTATCGGCAGGGCAACTTCCAGGGCGCCATCCAGGCGTACGACACCGTGCTGCAGCAGTATCCCGGCGGAAACAAGGCCGCGGCCGCGCTGTTGAAGAAAGGCTATGCCCTGATTGAGCTGGGGCAGCGCGACGCCGGGGTGCGCGAGCTAAACAGCCTGATCGCGCGCTATCCACGCTCGGTCGAGGCGGCGCAGGCGCGCGAGCGGCTGCGGCAACTGACCTCGCGGAAGACCTCTCCCAGCCACAAGCCGACGGCACAGTAGCAGCTAAGTCCACGTGAAGCGGCACCCCGCCCGCCGGGCGCGAACCCGTGGCGCCTATTTCCCGTCCGGCAATCCTCGCAGGCAATAGCGCAGCTCGGCCGCCAGTTCCAGCACGCGCATGCCTGGCTGCACCATGATCTTGCAGGAAAGTCCCACGCGCGCCGCCGTGCCTTCGCCCGTGTCATAGCTGACGCGACAGTACTGGCATTCCTCGTTCCAGCAGAAACGGCCGTAAGGGACGGTGTCCGGCGCCAGGTACTGGAAGGCGCGCAGCAGAGTGTTGGAATCCGGAACCTCGTATTCCCTGCCCTTCACCGTGATCTTGACCAGCTTTTCAAACGGACGAAAGATGGGCCCCACGTGGCTCATGGCGCGATTCTACAGAAGCCGCCGCACCGCGGAAAAAACCAAGCCGCCCCCGAGGGGCGGCTGGTAGTTAATCCGCAGCAAATCCGTGCTACTGCGCGTTGATGGCGCGGTGATGATGTTTGCGGTGCCTGTGGTGATGGCGCCGCTCGGTGCTGGCGCTGATGCTGTCGGATTGCGCGCTGGTTGTGCTGAGCGACGATGGCATGGCCTGGGCTCCGGCCGCGGGCGCCACGAGCAGCGCCGCGAACAGGAGCAAGAAAAGCTTCTTCATTCGAGAAATCCTCCCATGTACGCCCGGAAGCGACAAAAGCAAATCACCTCCGGGGCTTGAGTCAACATAACTCCAGCCGGGCGGCATCGCAATCAACCATTCGCATCCGGTGTTAGCTTCCGCGGTAACAGATTTCCCGGAAAGGGTGCGTTCCGAGGTCACGCCGATGTGAAACCGCCGTCACCGACTCCCGCCCGGGCAGTATGGCAAGCTTCGACTCGAGGATTATTCCCGCGGGAGCGTGCCTGATGACCACGGAAAAGCGCAACAGGATCTACCTGATCAATGACAACGACCTGCACAAGGGAGCTCTCGAGGAAGACAACCCGCGGCAGAAGCCGCAAGCCAGGTTCAAGGGGCAACTGTCGCACCGGGAGAGCGATCCGATGATCAAGGCCAGTGACAGCGACTTTCCCGAGCCCGGCTCCAGCCCGGAACACTCCGGCGAGCCGGAAGAATAGGCTCTTGGCTTTTAGCTCTTGGCTCTTGGCCAAAAGCCGAACCGCGAGATCGATCCCTACCCTGGGTCTGCCTACCGCAGGCTCTCCATCACCTCTTCCAGCACCGCTTTGGGCGGGCGCACGGCCTCTGCGGGCAGCGTGGCCAGAGGTTCGTCGGTCACGTGCAGCAGGTCCATGAAGGTGGGCTTGTTGGGGTCGATGTAGAACACGCCGGTCAAGGTCTCGCCCTCGTGGTGAGCTGTGCTGAGGGTCTTAATGGCAAGCAGCTTGTCGGTAGGATCGTAGTCGGCGTCGAGCTTGCGCAGGCGCAGGTGCGAGCCATCGTGCATGGTGAGGTCCACGGTGGTGCCAGGATCGTATTCCACGTCGATGTCTTCGAAGGAAGGAATGAAGCTGATTTCCTGCAGCGGCTCGTCGTGGTCCTTCATGTACTTGTAGGACTTGGTCGAGCCCTCGTGGTCGTTGAAGGTGACGCAGGGCGAAATGACGTCGAGCATGACGGTGCCGCGGTGGGCGATGGCGGCCTTGAGCATGGCCAGGAGCTGGCGCTTGTCGCCGGAGAACGAGCGCCCCACGAACGACGCCCCGAGCTGGATGGCCAGCGCGCAAGTGTCGATGGGCGGCAGATCGTTGATGACCCCGGTCTTGAGCTTGGAGCCCAGGTCGGCGGTGGCGGAAAACTGGCCCTTGGTGAGGCCGTAGACGCCGTTGTCCTCGATGATGTAGATGAGGGGCAGATTGCGGCGCATGAGGTGGATGAACTGGCCGATGCCGATGGAAGCGGTGTCGCCGTCGCCGGAGACGCCCAGCGCGATCAGGTTGTGGTTGGCCAGAAGGGCGCCAGTAGCCACCGAGGGCATGCGTCCGTGCACGGCGTTGAAGCTGTGCGAGCGGCTCATGAAGTAGGCCGGGCTCTTGGAGGAGCAGCCGATACCAGAGAGCTTGGCCACGCGTTCCGGTTTCACGCCCATCTCGTACATGGCGTCGATGATGCGCTCGGAGATGGCGTTGTGTCCGCAGCCGGCGCACAGCGTCGTCTTCCCGCCCTTGTAGTCGATCACGGTAAGGCCGATGCGGTTGGTCTTCGGTTCCGCGGTGGGAGTGGTGGCCATGGTCAGTTGCCCTCCAGGGTCATGAGCTCGTCGGTGACGGAGCGGGCGTCAAGCGGAAGCCCGTTGCAGTGAGCGATGGAGCGCAGCTTCGCCACCAGCTCCACGGGCACGTCGAGGCGGAGCAGGTCGAACAACTGCCCGTCGCGGTTCTGCTCCACCACGTAAACTCGCTCGTGGTTCTCGATGAAATCCTGCACCTCGCGCGAGAAAGGGTAAGCGCGGATGCGCAGGTAATCGGTCTCGAGACCGTGCTCGTTGCGGAGCTGGTCACGGCTCTCGGTGATGGCCCAGTGCGAGGTGCCGTAGGCGATGATGCCCACGCGCTCGCGGCCGGAGCCCATCTCCACCGGCTTGGGAACGCGCCCGCGCGCGGTCTCGAACTTGTGCTCCAGGCGCAGCATGTTGTTCTCGTAATCGTCGGGACGCTCGGTGTACTGCGCTTTCTCGTTGTGGCCGCTGCCGCGGACAAAGTACGCCGCCGCGGGATGCTCGGTGCCGGGCAGGGTGCGATAGCCGATGCCGTCACCGTCCACGTCCTTGTAGCGGGCGAAGCCGCCGAGGCGGTCGAGGTCCTCCTTGCTGAGCACCTTGCCGCGCTCGATCGGTTGCGTGGGGTAGGGGAACGGATCGGACATCCAATTGTTCATTCCCAGGTCGAGGTCACTCATGACGAACACCGGCGTCTGGAACCACTCGGCGAGGTTGAGGGCGTCCTGGGCCATGGTGAAGCACTCCTCCACCGACGCGGGGAACAGCATGATGTGCTGGGTGTCGCCGTGCGACAGGAAGGCGGTGAACATGACGTCGCCCTGGGCGGTACGCGTGGGCATCCCGGTGGAGGGCCCGACGCGCTGGATGTTCCAGATGACGGAGGGAATCTCGGCGTAGTAGGCGAGGCCGGCGAATTCCGCCATCAGCGAGATGCCGGGGCCGGCAGTGGCGGTCATGGAGCGAGCGCCCGCCCATCCGGCGCCGATGGCCATGCCGATGGCGGCTAATTCGTCCTCGGCTTGCACGATGGCGAAGGTCGCTTTGCCGTCGGGGCGAATGCGGTATTTCTTCATGTAATCGATCAGGGTCTCAACCAGCGAGGACGAGGGCGTGATGGGATACCAGGTCACCACCGTGACCCCGGCGAACATCGAGCCCAGCGCCGCGGCAGTGTTGCCGTCCACAATGATCTTGCCCGCGGTCTTGTCCATGCGCTCGACGCGGCAGGGGTCCTTCTTGGTGAGGGTGGAGGCGGCGTAGTCGAAGCCGGCTTTGGCGGCGCCCCAGTTCAGGTCGGCAGCCTTCACCTTGCGGGCGAACTGCTTGCGCAGCGCTTTTTCGACCTGCACCATGTCGAGGCCCAGCAGGTGCGCCATCACCCCCACGTAGATCATGTTCTTGACCAGCTTGCGCAGCTTGGCCTCGGGGCAGACGGTGGCCACGATCTTGTCGAAGGGCACGGCATAGAAGGTGAGGTCGGGGCGCAACGCCGCCAGATTCATGGGCTCGTCATAGAGCACGGCCGCGCCCGGGGAGAGCGACAGCACATCCTCGCGCGCCGTCTCCTGGTTCATGGCGATGAGGAAGTCGATCTCCTTCTTGCGCCCGATGTAGCCGTGCTTGTTGGCGCGGATGGTGTACCAAGTGGGCAGGCCGGCGATGTTCGAGGGAAAAAGGTTCTTGCCGGAAACGGGGATGCCCATCTGGAAGATGCTGCGCAGCAGGATGGTGTTGGCGCTTTGCGAGCCGGAGCCGTTCACGGTGGCGACTTGCAGGCTGAAGTCGTTGACGAAGCGCCGGGAATCATCGTGCCGCGATACTTCCTG
>DATNJE010000109.1:0-18340 GCA_035604095.1 Terriglobales bacterium | reverse complement strand
CAGGTGGTCGAACTGGGTGTGCCTTTCAGCGATCCCGTCGCCGACGGGCCGGTGATTCAGCGGGCTAGCGAACGCGCGCTCAGAAACGGCACTACGCTCGCGCAGGTTCTCGAGCTGGGGCGCGAAGTGCGGAAGCAGAGGCCGAAGGCCGGACTGATCGTGTTTTCGTATCTGAATCCTGTGCTGCGCCTGGGGCTCGCGCGCTTTTGCGCAGCGGCGGCCGATGCTGGCGTAGATGGCGCGCTGATCACCGACCTGACGGTGGATGAGGCAGGCGACTATCTGCGCGCGATGCGCGCGCGCGAACTGGCGACGGTTTTCCTGGCGGCGCCGACTTCCACCGACAACCGCCTGAAGCGCATCGCTGCGGCCTCTCGCGGTTTCGTGTACGCTGTCTCGCGCACGGGCGTCACCGGCACGCGGGAGGGGGTGGCGGCCGATGCGCGCAAGCTGGTTCAGCGTCTGCGCAAGTTCACGCGTCTGCCCATCGCGGTGGGATTCGGAATCTCCACTCCCGCCCA
Source organism: Terriglobales bacterium (assembly GCA_035604095.1). Classification (GTDB taxonomy): domain Bacteria; phylum Acidobacteriota; class Terriglobia; order Terriglobales; family Acidobacteriaceae; genus JAHFUA01. Next base: position 17,819 of record DATNJE010000109.1, on the reverse strand, counting down.
CTTCGCGGAAGTGGGAGAATTTGCCGATGCTGCCGTGGTGGGAAGTGCTATCGTGCAGGCCATCGAGCAGGCAGGGCGTGAGCGCGCGCCGCAAGCGGTGGCGGAACTGATACGCTCGCTGCTCGGACAGCGTCAACGGAAGGAGCACTCAGCAATCAGCAATCAGCATTCAGCCGAGCGAAGTTCTGGCTGAGTGCTGACTGCCGAGTGCTGAAGGCTGACAAGCATGGACATCGCGGATTGGCGCAAGCGGATCGATGAGTTGGACCGCAAGCTGGTTGAGTTGTTGAACCAGCGCGCGCAGTGCGCCGTCGAGATCGGCCGGCTGAAGCGCAACACCAACCTGCCGGTCTACGAGCCCGACCGTGAAAGGATCATCCTCGAGAACGTCTGCCGTTTGAACCGGGGGCCGCTCTCGGACGACGACCTGAAGCGGGTCTACGAGCGCATGATCGACGTGATGCGCACCATCCAGAAGCTGGACGTGCAGCCGCAGGCGGGCAAGGGGACGGAATTTGACGTGGAGCTGAATGATTAAGCTCTTGGCTTTTGGCTCTTGGCCTTTGGCCAAAAGCTAAAAGCTAAGAGCTAAGAGCTAAGAGCCAACAGCCAAAAGCCATGATTGTCGCAATGCAGGAACTCGCCAGCGAAGAGCAGATCCAGGCCGTGATCGAGCGGCTGGTGGAGCTCGGCTTCGAAGTGCACCGCAGCACGGGCAAGGTTCAGACGGTGCTGGGCGCGGTCGGCGCGCGGGTGGATTTCGATATCCGCGACGTCGAGGTGATGGACGGCGTCAAGGAGGTCCATCGCATCAGCTCGCCCTACAAGCTGGTGGCGCGCAGTTTCCGTCCGGAGGGCACGACAGTCAAGCTGCGCAACGGAGTGTCGATCGGTGGTAACGACGTGGTGGTGATGGCCGGGCCGTGCTCCGTCGAATCGCGCGAGCAACTGTTCACCATCGCCGAGGTCGTCGCCAAGTCCGGCGCACGGGCACTGCGCGGCGGCGCGTTTAAGCCGCGCTCCTCGCCGTACTCGTTCCAGGGTTTGGGCGAGGAGGGTCTGAAGCTGCTGAAAGAAGCCGGCGACAGGTTCGGGCTGCTGGTCATCACCGAGGTCATGGAGATCTCGCAGATCCCGCTCATGGAGCCCTACGTCGATATCTACCAGGTGGGCGCGCGCAACATGCAGAACTTCAACCTGCTGCGCGAGCTGGGCAAGGTGCGCAAGCCGGTGATGCTGAAGCGCGGCATCGCCGCCACCATCGAAGAGATGCTGCTGTCGGCGGAATACATCATGGCCGGCGGCAACTACGAGGTCATTTTGTGCGAGCGCGGCATCCGCACCTTCGAGACATACACCCGCAACACCCTGGACATCTCGGCCATCCCTATCGTGCACAAGCTGTCGCACCTGCCCATCACCGCCGATCCGTCGCACGGCACCGGCCGCCGGGACAAAGTCTCGCCCATGGCGCGCGCGGCGGTGGCGGCGGGCGCCGACGCGGTCATCGTCGAAGTGCACCACCAGCCGGACAAGGCGCTGTCGGACGGTGCGCAGTCGCTCTATCCCGAGCAGTTCGCGAAGCTCATGGACGAGCTGCGCATGATCGCGCCGGCGGTGGGGCGCAAGATCGCTTAATTCATTTCACCGCGGGGACGCCAAGATCGCCGAGAAAACAAGAATGAATTACTATCTGGGCGTTGTCGGCGTCTCGGCGGTAAATACGAGTGCCAATTCAGCAAATCACCATCGTCGGCACTGGCCTGATTGGCGGCTCGATCGCTCTGGCGCTCAAGAAGCGCGGATTCGCCGGGCGCATCGTGGGCTGCGACCGCGAGCCGGTGTTGCTGCATGCAAGAGCGGCGGGAGTGATCGGCGAAGGCTTCGCCGATCCGGTTCGAGCGGCGCGCGGGAGCCAGGTGGTATTGCTGGCGACCCCGGTCGGCGGGATTCTCGATCTTATCGAACGCATCGGCCCGACGCTCGCCGAAGGCACACTCCTCACCGACGTCGGCAGCACCAAGGGCGAGATCGCCGCGCGCGCACAGGCGGTTTTCGGGGCAAACGCTGCTACGCGATTTTTGCCCGGCCATCCCATGGCGGGCAAGGAGCGCAGCGGCATCGATCAGGCGGATGGCGATCTCTTCAACAATGCGGTCTGGCTGGTCACACCGCTGCCGGGCCAGGACGTCGAAGCCGGCTTGAGCGGCGAGTTGCTAGGGCTGGTGCGCGGCTTGGGCGCGCGCATCGTCGCGCTGGATCCTGCCCGGCACGACCGGCTGTGCGCCTGGATCAGCCATCTGCCGCAGATGCTCTCGACCGCGCTGGCGGCCACCGTCATTGACGAACTGGGCGACGATGCCGAGCTGCTCGCCATCGGAGGACGAGCCCTGCGCGAAACGACCCGCATCGCCGCCAGTCCGTATTCCATGTGGCGCGACATCGCGCTGACCAACACCCGGAACATCGAAGAGGCGCTGGCACGGCTGGAGCAGCGGCTGGCGCACATCCGCGAGAACCTGCGCACGCCGGAGCTGAAGGCGGAGTTCGAGCGCGGCAACAAATTCCGCCAGAAAACGTAATGAAGACCGCCGAGGACGCAAAGGACGCCGAGGGTTCTCGAATTGGCCGGCCCTCAGTATCCTCGGCGTACTCGGCGTCTCGGCGGTAGAATACAATGCCGTTTGCCGAAGCATTTGTGATAGCCATGCGAGGCGGAAATCATGAATAAAGTCGTAGCCAATGCGGAAGAAGCCATCCGCGACGTGCAGGACGGCGCCGTAATCATGTTCGGAGGGTTCGGGCTGAGCGGCATCCCCGAGAACCTGATCGCCGCCATCGCGCGCAAAGGCGTGAAGAACCTGACCACCATCTCCAACAACGTCGGCGTGGACGACTTCGGCCTGGGCGTGCTGATCCGCAACGGGCAGGTGCGCAAGCACATTGGCAGCTACGTCGGCGAGAACAAGGCCTTCGAGCAGATGGTGATCGCGGGCACTATGGATCTGGAACTGAACCCGCAAGGGACGCTGGCCGAACGCATCCGTGCTGGCGGCGCCGGCATTCCCGCGTTCTACACTCCGACCGGCTACGGCACGCCGATCGCCGAAGGCAAAGAAACGCGCGAGTTCGATGGCCGATGGTACGTGATGGAACGCGCGCTCAAGGCCGACTTCGCTTTCATTAAGGCATGGAAGAGCGACAAGTGGGGCAACCTGGTGTTCCGCAAAACCGCGCGCAACTTCAATCCCATGATGGCCACCGCCGCGACGGTCACGATCGCTGAAGTCGAGCATTTGGTCAACGTGGGCGAGATTCCGTCCGACTTGGTGCACGTGCCCAGCGTTTACGTGAAGCGCGTCTTCCAGGGCACGAACTACGAGAAGCGCATCGAGAAGCGGACGGTGAGGCAGGCGACTGCCTAGATGCCGGCGCCCGACAGCACCGTCGAAGAGGTCCGAGCCAGCGTCCTGCGATACCTGCGGATGTACGAGGAAGGGCAGCTCACGCTGCGCGATCTGGCGGCGGAGCTGGCGGTCATGTCTGGCGCATATGAGCACGCGATGGGCGGCATTCCTGATCCGTACGGGGCGCTGCTGGAGAGCGCAGCGCGGTTCGAGTGGCGCGACGCCGCGTTTGAAGAGCTGGAGCAGGCGGTGACGGAGTTCCGCCGAGCCGAAGCGAAATGGGAATAGGCATCTCGCACGAAGCCAAAGACAAAGTCGAGAAAAAAGCACCTAGAAACGAGAGAAATCCATGGCTACAACACCTGCGAAAGTCGGAAAAGAGCTGATGCGGGAGCGCATCGCGCGGCGCATCGCGCAAGAGCTGCGTGACGGCTACTACGTCAACCTGGGCATCGGCATGCCCACGCTGGTCGCCAACTATGTCCCCGAAGGCATGGACGTGGTGCTGCAGAGCGAAAACGGCATGCTGGGCATCGGGCCGTACCCGGTCGCCGGCGAGGAAGATCCCGACCTGATCAACGCCGGCAAGGAGACCATCACCGAGATCGCGGGCACGGCGTACTTTTCGAGCGCCGATTCCTTCGCCATGATTCGCGGCGGACACGTCGACCTGAGCGTGCTCGGCGCCATGGAAGTCGATGAGCAAGGTAACCTCGCAAACTGGATGATCCCCGGCCAGGTGGTAAAAGGTATGGGCGGCGCCATGGACCTGGTGGCGGGCGCGCGCCGCGTGATTATCGCCATGGAGCACACCGCCAAGGGCCAGCCCAAGATCCTGAAGAAATGCCGGCTGCCGCTCACCGGCCTGAAGGTGGTGAACACCATCGCCACTGAGATGGCCTACATCAACGTGACCCCGGCTGGCCTGGTGCTGGAGGAAGTCGCGCCCGGGTTCACCGCCGACGAGGTGCAGGCCGCGACCGAGCCCACGCTGATCATCAGCCCGAATCTGAAGGCGATGGCATTCTAGACGCGGTGCGGGCCCGCCAGCACCCGCGCCGGCAGCGTCACGATGGCCCACAGCAGCTCCAGCACTCCCCCCACGGCGATTCCCACGATGCGGAAGGGAAGCAGTAGCAACCACACGACCGGGTAGAGAACCAGCGCCAGCAGCGCCAACGGCCAGCAGATCACGAATAGGATGACCCAGAGAAGGAAAGTAAGCATAAAGCCCTCCCGCTGATAGTTGATACGAAGAACCCAGCGGTGAAGTTCTACACCGTCACCGCTGTTTCCGCCAGCCGCTTCAGCGACTCGGCGTAGGGCGGGCGCGCGATGCCGCGCTCGGTGATGATCGCAGTGATGTAGCCCGCCGGCGTGACGTCGAAAGCGGGGTTCTCGACTTTCACCCCTTCTGGAGCGATGCGAGTTGTGCCGATGTGCGTCACCTCGCGCGCCGAGCGCTGCTCGATGGGGATGTGCTCGCCGTCGGGACACTCCATGTCCACGCTCGACCAGGGCGCGGCGACGTAGAGCGGGATGCCGTGTTCCTTGGCCAGCACCGCCACCGTGTACGTGCCGATCTTGTTGGCGACGTCGCCGTTGGCGGCCACGCGGTCGGCGCCCACCACCGCCGCCTGGATCTTGCCCTGCCGCATCATCGCGCCCGCCATGTTGTCGGAGATGACCGTAGTGGGAATGCCATCCTTCATCAGCTCCCAGGCGGTGAGCCGCGAGCCCTGCAGGAACGGACGCGTCTCGTCGGCATAGACCGTCAGCTTCTTGCCCGATTCGACGGCAGCGCGGATCACGCCCAGCGCCGTGCCGTAACCGCCGGCGGTGGCCAGGGCGCCGGCATTGCAGTGCGTCAGGATCGCTCCCGAGGAGGGCAGCAGCGCGGCGCCATGCTTGGACATGGCTTCATTCGCCGCCAGGTCTTCGACATAGATGCGCTGCGCCTCGGCAATCAGCTCCTGGCGAATCTTTACGACCGGCAGCTCCGCGCACTGCTCGAACTTTTCGCGCATGCGGCGGATGGCCCAGAAGAGGTTCACGGCCGTGGGCCGCGTCTCCGCCATCTCGTCGCAGATTTGCTCGAACTCGCGGCGCAGCTCCGCCACGTGGCCGGCGTCGCCGTCCCGCGTGCCCAGGGCGATGCCCATGGCAGCCGCAATGCCGATGGCGGGTGCGCCGCGAACGGTCATCTTCTTGATGGCGCCCGCAACCTCCTCCCAGCTCTGGCAGGTGACATATACCTCCTCGGTGGGAAGCTTGGTCTGGTCCAGCAGACGAATGCCGGCCTCGGTCCATTGGATGGTCTTGATCATGAGATTCGCGAACCGGCGATTATAAAGCGCCGGGACCCTGCTGGAGCCGCCGCAAGTGCTCGGCGCGGATTTCGCCGGCTTTGAAGATGGCGGAGAAGGGCGCCGGGTGGGCGACGCGTTCGACGTTGGCGCGGCCGCCGGCTTCCTCGCGCTCCACCAGGCACAACACGCCGACAACTTTCATGCCGGCGGCGCGCGTGGCCTCGATGGCGGCGACGGTCGAGGCGCCGGTGGTGCAGACATCGTCCACGATCACCACCGACGATCCCGGCTCGCAGAAGCCCTCGATGCGCTGGGCGGTACCGTGCGCCTTGTCCTCCTTGCGCACCAGAAAGCCGTTGATGCGCCAGGCCGGCAGGTCGGGTTGCACCGGGCTGGAGCGCACCTGCATCTGCTGCGCGCTGAGCAGGGCGGCAGCCACCACAATGGGATCGGCGCCCAGGGTCATGCCGCCGACGGCCTGCGGATTCCAGCCGTAGGCCCGGATCGCATCCAGCACCACGCGTCCGCTCAGGCGAGCGCCTTCGGCATCGAGCGTGGTGGTGCGGCAATCGATGTAGTAATCGCTGGTCGCGCCGGAGGACAGCTTGAACTGCCCCAGGCGGAAGGATTTTTCCGCGAGAATTTCGAGCAGGCGCTGGCGGGCGTTGGTCATCGCTTAAATGGGTTATACCACAGGCCGGCTAGTGCTGAGTACTGAGTACCGAGCACTTCTCTTCTCACTGCTGCAGCATCCGCTCCATGTGCCGGAAATGGTCGGTGGCGATGTACAGCATGGCGAACAGCATGAAGTTGTAGCCCACATGCATCAGGAACCCAGGCGCCACGTTGCGGGTGGCCACGCGCACCAGGGTGAAAACCAGGCCCACCATGAACAGGACCAGCAGCGGCCCCCAGGCGCTGGCGAGCTGCGAGGCGTGCACCAGGGCGAAGCCGAGGGCGGTGAGCACCACGCCGATGGCGATTCCTAATCGCCGCGCGAGAACCGGATACAAAAAGCCGCGAAAGAACAGCTCTTCCACCAGGGGCGCCATGCTGATGCCGAACAGCGCCATGATGTAGGCCACGCTGCGGTTCTGGAAGTAGCGGTCGATGGGCAGGGTCTTGGGGATGGGCAGCAGCATGGAGACGAGTTGCACCGCGACCGCCAGCCCCATGCCGCCCAGCAGGTACGCCAGCCAGCGGTGTTCGCCCGGCCAGTGCCAGCGTACGGCTTCGGCAAAGCGGCGGTGGTAATGGCGTACGACCAGCTCACGCATGAAAAGCAACACCACGATATAGGAGAGGGACTGCGCCAGCAGCATCACCCTCACCATTGCCGGTGAGGCTGCCGCCAGGCGGTGGTGCGTGGCCCAGAGCGCCAAACTGATCAGAGTCCCGAAGCTGAAAATTCCCAGGACGGCAACCACCAGGATCATCACCACGTCCCAGCCGCTCCAGACGGGATCGCGCGGCGGCGGAGCCGGCGGCATCTCCAGCGGCGGCTGGGCTTCAGGGAGCGGGCTGTCGGTGGTGGACAAGGTCGGGCAGAGAAGTTGTAATTGGTAATTGGTAATTTGTAAATTGGGGAAGGCCGATCCCACTGCCGTTTGTGTTCTAGAATCACATTCATGACGCTGCGTGCTGTTGAGGAGTACGGGTTTGCTGCCTTTCCCGAGGTGCTGTTGCCGGGTGAAGCAGAGCGGCTCATCGATGACCTTACCCAATCGACGCTGCGGCGAAGCAAGGCAGGCGTGCGTCACGCTCTTAGCCACCCAGCCGTTGCCGCGTTGGCCCGGGACCCACGATTACTTCAGATAGTACAAGAGGTTTTAGGCGATAAGGCACTGCCCTTCCGAGCAACCCTGTTCGACAAGTCGCACAACGCCAATTGGCTTGTGGTGTGGCATCAGGATACTGCCTTGCCGATTCGGGAGCGGCGCGACGCTCCAGGCTGGGGACCTTGGTCGGTGAAGGATGGAGTGGCCTATGCGCACGCTCCCGCGAGTGCTCTTGGCCAAGTTCTGGCACTGCGCGTTCACCTCGACGATTCGACGGAACACAACGGGCCGTTGAGGGTCCTGCCGGCAACTCACACGCGGGGCATATTAAGCGACGATGGTATACACGAGCTCACGGCCCGGATAGCACCCGTCGACTGCCTTGTCGCGCAAGGTGGCGTTCTTGCGATGAGACCGCTTCTTGTTCACTCGTCGTCAAAGTCGCAGGCGGAAATGCCGAGGCGCGTTCTGCATATCGAATACGCTGCGTCCATGATGGTAACAACGAGTCTTGAACTCGCCATTGCTTGAGTTCTATCAAATTGACGAGAGCGGGCCAGGGCTTTTCCGAAACTAACCCACTACCGGCGCGCGCGCCTAGACCACGCCCGCGGGTTCGCGCCGGTGCGCGCCGTTGGCGAAGTACTCGGCCAGGGCCTGTCCGGTGTAGGACTTCCGGCAGCGCATCACCTGCTCGGGTGTGCCCTGGGCGACGATGCGTCCGCCCTCCTCGCCGCCTTCTGGGCCGAGGTCGAGGATCCAATCGGCGTTGCGGATCACGTCCAGGTTGTGCTCGATGATGATCACCGTATTGCCCAAGTCGGTGAGTCGGTGGAGCACGTCCAACAACTTCTTGACGTCGTCGAAGTGCAGCCCGGTGGTGGGCTCGTCGAGCAGGTAGAGGGTGCGTCCGGTCTGGCGCTTGGAGAGCTCGCGCGCCAGCTTGATGCGCTGGGCTTCGCCGCCCGAGAGCGTGGTCGCGGACTGTCCCAGTTCGATGTAGCCCAGCCCGACGTCCACCAGCGTCTGCAGCTTCTGCCGTACCTGTGGGATGTTCTCCAGCACCGGCAGCGCGTCGGCGACAGGAGTCTCCAGCAAGTCAGCGATGGAGTAGCCCTTGAACTTCACCGTCAGGGTCTCGTGGTTGTAGCGTTTGCCGCCGCAAATGTCGCAGAGCACGTACACGTCGGGCAGGAAGTTCATCTCGATGCGCTTCTGGCCCTCGCCCTGGCAGGCTTCGCAGCGCCCGCCGGGAACGTTGAACGAGAAGCGCCCCGCCTTGTAGCCGCGCTCGCGCGATTCCGGCAGCATGGCGTAGAGTTCGCGGATCTGGGTGAACACGCCCGTGTAAGTTGCGGGGTTCGAGCGCGGGGTGCGCCCGATCGGCGACTGGTCGATGCGGATTACCTTGTCGATGTGCTCGGCGCCGCTGATGGACTTGTGCTCGCCGGGCTCTTCGCGCGAGCGGTAGAGCTGGCGCGCCAGCGCGCGGTAGAGGATGTCGTTCACCAGCGTGGATTTCCCCGAGCCCGATACGCCGGTCACCACCGTCATCACGCCCAGCGGGAAGCCGGCGTCGATGTTCTTTAGATTATTTTCGCGCGCGCCGGCGACGGCTAGGGCGTGGCCGTTGGGCTTGCGGCGTTCGGCACGCATCGCGATCTGCATCTCCCCGGAGATGTACCTGCCGGTGAGCGACTCGGGAGCGCGCATGATCTCGTCCGGAGTGCCCGATGCGACCACTGCGCCGCCGTGGCGTCCCGCGCCGGGGCCGAGGTCAATGACGTAGTCCGCGCGGCGGATGGTCTCCTCGTCGTGCTCGACCACCAGCACCGTGTTGCCCAGGTCCCGCAACGCTTCGAGCGCAGCCAGCAGGCGGTCGTTGTCGCGATGATGCAGGCCGATCGAGGGCTCATCGAGCACGTAGAGCACTCCGCGCAGGCGCGAACCGATCTGTGTCGCCAGGCGGATGCGCTGTCCTTCACCGCCGGAGAGCGTGGCCGCCGACCGGTCAAGCGAGATGTAGCCCAGTCCGACCGCATTGAGGAACTGCAGGCGCTCGATGATCTCGCCCAGGATGCGTCCGGCGATCTGCTGCTCACGCTGGCCCAGGCGGATGGCCCGCGCCGTCTCGACGGCACGCGATACCGGCAGGGCGGTGAATTCGGCGATCGACCGGCCGTTGATCTTGACCGCCAGGCTCTCCGGGCGCAGGCGCTGGCCCTGGCACGCCGCACACTCCGTCGCCGACATGTACTCCAGCAGCCAGTCGCGGTAGCTTTCGGACGAAGAGTCCTCCAGGTTCTGCTTGAGGAAGGCAAGCACGCCCTGCCATCCGGCGCGCTTCGCCTCGCCCTTCTCCGGCCCGTAGAGAATCAGGTTCTGAGTTTTCGCGGGGAGCTTTTCGAAGGGCGTGCGCAGGTCGAAACCGTAAGCCTCGGCTGCGATGTTCAGCATACGTTGCAGGTAGGTGGAGCCGGAGCCGGGTCCCAGTCCGCCTTCGAGCAGCGGCTTCGACCAGTCCACGATCACCTTGGCGGGATCGAAGTCGAAGCGGCTGCCCAGCCCGTGGCACTCCGGGCAGGCGCCGTACACGCTGTTGAAGGAGAACGAACGCGGCTCGAGCGTGGGTACGTTGATGCCGCACTCGGTGCAGGCCATCTTCTCCGAGTAGAGGCGCTCTTCGCCGCCCACCACCGCAACCAGCACCAGGCCTTCGGCGAGCTTCATGGCAGTGGCGACTGAGTTCTCCAGCCGGCGCTCGATCCCGGGTTTGACCAGCAGCCGGTCTACCACCACTTCGATGGTGTGGTTCTTGCGCTTGTCCAGGCGGATGTCTTCCTCCATGCTGCGCAGCTCGCCGTCGATGCGCGCGCGCACGAACCCCTGCTGGACCAGCTTCTCCATCTCCTTCTTGAACTCGCCTTTGCGCCCGCGCACGATGGGCGCGAGGATCATCACCCGGTCTTCGGGCTTCAGCGACATGACCCGCTGCACGATCTGCTCGGCCGATTGCCGCGTGATCTCCCGCCCGCAGTTGGGGCAATGCGGCGTGCCGACCGAGGAGTAGAGCAGGCGCAGGTAGTCGTAGATCTCGGTGATGGTCCCCACGGTGGAGCGCGGGCTGCGCGAAGTGGTCCGCTGTTCGATGGAGATGGCGGGGCTGAGGCCGTCGATGGAATCCACGTCCGGCCGCTCCATCTGGTCGAGGAACTGGCGGGCGTAGGCGGAGAGAGTCTCCACGTAGCGGCGCTGGCCCTCGGCGTAAATGGTGTCAAACGCTAGGGATGACTTGCCCGACCCGCTCAGACCGGTAATTACGGTCAGGGTGTTGCGGGGGATCTCCACGTGGATGTTTTTGAGGTTGTGCTGACGAGCCCCGTGGACCGTGATCTTATTAATGGCCATTTAACGAATGACTGCGTTGCCCTTGCCCAAAACCTCGGGCACTCTCCCCTGGAAGCTTCAGCAGCGGCAGGACACAGCGCTACTCCGTATCTTAGTTGTTAATCTCGCGAGGCGTCAACGCAGGGTAAAGTGTGCGGTTCGATGACCGAACACTGTTGCGAAATGTTGCAGACGGCGGTGGAGGGCGAGGCGATCCTGCACGCGCCCAAGCAGCAGATGCACGGACGGATCCTGAACGAGGTGGATTCCGACTACGCGGTGCGTTCGCCGGAGGACCGGCCGAGCGTGTATCCCATCAACTTTTGCCCGTTCTGCGGGAGAGCGATCTCCAGAACGGTGTGGAATACGGAAAAGAAGAAATGACAGCAACCGTGGAAACCGTTGATGCTGGCGGGTTTGCGCAACAGTGCTGGGTCTTTGGGCCAGTGGCCGAGGGGCATCTTCAGCGGAATCGGGGTGGCAGGTTAAGGTGGTGGCACGGCATTCAGGTCGAGGCCGCGCATTTCAGGAAGGACGGGCCCAAGGGTGAGAACGATCCTGGTTTCTTCTACGCTATTCTTAACGGTGGTTTTATCGGTTGGTTTGGGAATTGTTTCTGCTTACGCGGCCATCCACGGCATCCTGCAAGTGTTCGCGCAGCATCCTCGTCCGCAGGAAGAGCCTTTAACCGGTCTGGTTGCCCAGGAAGCGACGCTACAGCAGTAGCCATCGTTACGTAATCGATCACAGCCTCTGGGCTGTGACCCCAATCAGCGTGCGTCCGGCGGCGGATTGCCTGGCTGTTGCATCCTGCGGAGCTGCTGCAATAATTGCTCCGGACTCTTGACCTGCTGGCCCCCTTCGCCGGAGGCAGGGGGTGGTCCGCCCACCTGATCCGGCGGCTGCTGCGGCATGAACGTACGCGGTCCCGGCTGGGCCTGCTGGGCGGGCTGGGCCGGAGGAGTTGCGGGCTGCGGTGGTGCTGGCTGGTCTTCCTCGGCTTCATCATCATCTACCTGCGGAGGCATGGCTGCACGCACCGGCGGAGGCTGAGCCATGGCCGCTCCCGCGCTGGGCGAGGACTGGTTCGCGGTCAGGATGATGCTGCGCACCGCATTGGGGTCGCCGTCGGAGCCGACCAGGATGTAATCGAAGCGCGGACCGGTCAGCAGGTCGGAAAGTACCTCACGCGGCGTTGCCGGACCGATGCGCGCGGCCACCCGTTCGCGGGTCAGTTGCGCCGGCGCGTCCACGGTGGCGCCAGTGCGCGTCGACACCGCATGCAGGATATCGGAGAGCGTGGAATTGGTGGCCACGATGGACAGCAGGCCGTTGTTGTACGTAACCTGCGGCGGCGCCGCAGGCATCTGCTCGGGAGTCAGGGGCGCCGGCGGCGGTAGCGGCTGCGTTTGGGGCGCCGGAGCCGCAGGCGGCTTGGATGTCGCGTGCTTGCGTTGCTTCGCCGTCGCCACCTTGCTTGCCGGCGGCGCCACCGGTGTGCCCGGCTTCGGGGCGGCCGTTGTCTGCGCCGCGGAACACGCTGGCAAGAACAGCAGCGAAGTTGCGATTACGGCGGCTTTGCTCCAGAAAAGGGTCATCCCAGCCACACCATCAGGAACGCGCTCTCTGCCTTGATTGTACCCCAGCCGCGGCAGCCTCCGATTACACGGATGGACAATACTGAGATCGGAAGCCAACCCTCCAGCATCCATTTACAATAGCTTTACATTGAGCGAGATGGCCATGTTCCGTAATCAGCGGCGCGGTAATCACAAGCCCCTGGCGCTGCTGTTCCTGTTGTTAACTCTGGTGCTGCCGCGGGCCGTGGCCGAGACCTGTTTGTCCGCCTCCGAGATGGATGAGCCCACACGCTCGGCCTTGGAGCGCACCGCCCGCCAATTCTTCGATTACGCCTCGCAGGGGGACGTCTTCGACCTGAAACAGGCGGCCATCGGCAGCCTGGCGGCGAATTTTGCCAGCGTCGAGGGGGTGGTGGTCGATCAGAAGCCGATTTACTCCGGGGCCCAGCCCACGGTGCGCGCTTCCTATCTGCTGGAGGCTCCCAGCGGCACTCCCCTGGCGCGAGCGGAATTCCTATGTGGCGTGTGGGCGACCTCGAGCTGGGCCAGCTTCGCCATCAACAACCTGCCGTCCGGCCGCTACGGGGTGGTGATTCAGGATCTCAGCACCCGCAAGGGAAAATTCGCCCTCACCCTGGTGCTGAGGCAGGAGGGCGGGGCGTGGAAGCTGGCGGGCTATTACAGCAAGCCGGAGGAGATCGGCGGCCACGACAGTCAGTGGTTCCTGGCCAAGGCGCGGGAGTACAAGACCAAGGGCGCCAACCTCAACGCCTGGTTCTACTACCTGACGGCCTGGGACCTGGCGGCGCCGGTGGACTTCATGAGCACGCGCGCGCTGGACAAGCTCGGCGACGAGATGGACAACGTGCGTCCTTCCGAGCTGCCCACCAGCGATCATCCGCTGTCGCTCGCGGCCGGCGGCGGCCGCAGCTACCAGGTGATCTATCTGTCCGCCCTGCCCGCGGGGAATGACCTGCACTTGCTGGTGAAATATCGCGCGGCCGACATCTCTAACACGCAGCAGATGTTCGATGAGAACACCGCGGTGATCCGCGCCATCATCGGCCGCTATCCCGAGTTCCGCGAGGCTTTCGACGGAGTGGTGGCGCGGGCGACTGAGCCTTCAGGCCGCGATTACGGAACGTTGCTGGCGATGAAGGACGTGAAATGACGTTTCACGTTTCACGTTGGGACGGCAGAATCAATGCACCAAAAACCCGGTTGCGGCCACCACCACCCCTACCGCCGCGAACACCATCCCCATCACCCAGTAGCCGCGGCTGGTGGTGAGAAGCGTGATCGATGTCACCACCAGCGCAATCTCCAGAAACACCTCGCCTAGGTTGAAGCGGTTGGCCTTGTGGCCGGCCACCGCGACTTCCTGCTCGAGTTTGCGGGCTTCGGTCTCGATCTCTTTCTGCTCGTCGCGATAACGCTCGGCCTGATGCGTGTACTTCTCCTGGGCCTGTTCCGCCTTGGCCGCGTCCTTGGATGTCATGATGGACATCAGATCCGCGAAGATCTCGTAATTGTGGCGGCGGAGGTTCTTGGCCTGGTAGAACCCCCACTGGTCGCTGGCTTTGGCCTGGGCCAGTACCTCCTCGGTGTGAGCGCGATGGCCAAGCAGCGACACAATGGCAAGCAGCACGGCAAGCACTGCCATAGTGAGGCTGACCGGCTTCAGACTGGGGTTGTGCCGCGCTTCCTCGGCTTGTTCGTGCATTTCGTGAATGTCGCCTTCTGGCATAGGGAGAAGGATACCAGAGGGCTCAAGCCGCGTCGCCGGATTCCGCCTTCCTGGCTTCCTGTAACGCCGAACGCGGTTCGACGAAGACGCACTCGCGCGTCTTCTCTCGTGGCGACGGGCTTAGCAGCAGAGTCAACAAAACCCCTGCCACTCGTTTACCTGCCTGTCCAGTCGAATCACGTACCCGTGCACCCTGAGGCGAGCAAAACCCAGCCCCACACCGTCGCACAACCCACGAACAAGCCACGGGCACAGCGCCCACCGGCGAAGCGTCCGGCGAAACACAAATCCAGGAGCCGCTAAGCCTGTTTTTTCCTGCCTGTGACTGCCGATCGCGTACGCTTGCCTGAGGTCACGGCTTTGGGGCGCTTTGCGCTCCGTGAGGCCGGTTTCGCAGTGTCCCTCAGTCCCTTGTAGCGGTCGCGTGCCGCTCCCTGCAGTTTCGCATCACCCACGACCTGCTCCAGGAAGTCCTCAGTCCCGTGCTTAAGCGCGTCGAAAAAATTCAGCAGGCCATACGAGATCACTCCACCATCTTCGGAGATCGGCTCATTGCCTGGGGTCAGAGCGGCCTCGAAGAGGTTCCAGCTGTGAATAAGGGCGTGGCGATACAAATTCAACACAGCGTCGGCAAATGGCCGGTAGTTGTCAGGAAAGTGTGCCCGGATGAAGGGAGGAATCTGATTTCCGCTCAGTGGACCATATCCGTAGGACGAGATCGCATCGAGTGCGCACAGCATGGACCCCGCAATCACATGCCCACGATGTTCGAGGCTGCCTTGCCTCGCGGTGGCGTCCTCGATGACGTTGTTGATCTCCATCAACATTGACTGCTCGAAGATGCGCTTGAGCACTATCACAAATTCGTGGGGATCGGACGGAGCGTCCGGCCACGCGCTCGGTTGCCACGGAACGAACTGAATGATGTCAGCAAGCGAACCAAAACCGGTAACGGGCGGTGAAGCGAAGGGCGGTAGCGGCTTAAGATCGAGTTTGTAGATCACGGTAGCACCTCCTACGCACTGCTTTTCATTCTACTCGTAGGAGCCGGACCACGTTGACGACCTTGTGGAAGATGACGCTGCGCCTCTGGCTCGCTGCGCTCGCCGCCAGCCGTCCGCGCAACCCCGCTGCTCCGTTCGCGTCCCTGCGGGGCGAACGTACCAGCTGCTCGGCCGCCTGGCACCCCAAGGACGCAATCCACCCCACCCCGGAAAGTCCGCCAGCCGTCAAGCCCTTTCTTAAGGGTCAGACGTGGGGCGAACAGAGGGCGATGGTTTGGACCGGCATTGCGCAGAGGGGACATGGGGTGGGGCCAAACCCGCCACAGGCGAGCGTTTGACTACGCTGCCTCGGTGGCAACAGCCTCCACCACACCCCTGGTGGCTTGCTGCCTACATGGCAACACACTGATAACAAATGATTTCCACAACAGCGAGTGCTATGTTGGGAGGTGAAAAGAGGCCAAGGCACCCGCCGCCAACTTCCCCTGTTAGTCGGTGGATGCCCATGGCAGAAGGTGTCCGTTCATGCCTATCGTCTCGCAGGATACCCAGCCCGTCAACCGAAATATTGCC
The DNA here is from genome assembly GCA_035604095.1 of Terriglobales bacterium. Taxonomy (GTDB): domain Bacteria; phylum Acidobacteriota; class Terriglobia; order Terriglobales; family Acidobacteriaceae; genus JAHFUA01. Next base: position 2,034 of record DATNJE010000109.1, on the reverse strand, counting down.
AGGTCCCAGGGGGGCAGCCCCGAACCCCCGACGCCGCTACGCGGAGATTTTCGTGGTACTGCCAAAGCCCCCACGAAAAGGTACGTCCGCGTGCCGCTGCCTCCCCCCAAGCTATTGATACCAAATGGGGATGGAGGCTGGTCCGCGTCCCCCGACTGCGTGGCCAATGGCTACCAGAGGGCCTTCGCACTGGAGTTGGCCGCCCTGGGGCTGGTGTCGAAGGGGGAGAGGGCAGCTCGATGCGGCATCGACTCGATTCCCATGAAGTGCCCAGACTGTGGAAATCCACGCACCTACGTGGTTGAGTACTCCTGCTCGGCCCGGTTCTGCTCAATCTGCGGCGGCCAGAGGGCAGGTGAGTTGCGGGAGGAGCACCTCGACCAAATGCAGCGGGCTGCGGCGGTGGTGCGCGACAACCTGCGCCGCCGTAGGCTCCCAGCCATGACCGCCGTCCTACACCTATCCGTGGCCGTGGCCGAGGGCCAGCCGGAGCGTTTAGCCCACGAGCGCCTGCAGGCCAAGATACGCGCCCTGGAGTTGGAGGTCGAGCATCAGTTCGGAGTGGCGAGAGACGGCTACATCCTGGCAATCCACACCGAACCCGACCCCACCGGGCAGCGGGTAGCTGTCAGGATCCTGTACGAAGGACCACGGTTGACGCCGGACTGGCTGCGCACCACGTGGGCGAAGCTGACCGGCGACGGCGGCCGGGGCCACGCCTTCCTCCGCGAGACCAATCTCGAAGCCGCGCTGGAGGTGGTGCTGGCGGCCTTGGATGACTGCCTGAAGGCCACCCCCGAGCGCCGCGCCGCACTGGAGGCCGAGTTTCACGGTGTGCACCTGTTCCGACTTCATGGCGTCGATGCCGCCGATGATAACGCCGGTGGGGATGGCGGTGGTTGCGGTGATGGTGGCGGTGACGACCATGACCATGACCATGGCCACGGAAAGCCGCGCGGCTGCAGGTGCCCCATTTGCGGCTCACACCTTGTGCAGGCAGGCCCGCCACAGCCGCGTGACGTGCTGTTGAAGATGGGCGCCGAGCCGTTGTGGCTCGGGCCGAGGGAGAGGGAGAAGGGTTAATGCCGAAGCCGAAGCCAGGGACGTCATCGCCTGTTACGGAGGTCCAGGAACAAGCTGGAGCGCCAGCGACCCAGGCGCCTGCGGCATCTATCGCCAACCATTCAGAACAAACGGGTAAAGATGGGCAACGCGACCGCGCGGGACGTTTCCTCCCACACCACCAACTTGGCATCAAGCCGGGGGAAACCCGCAATCCTGGCGGGCGTCCGAAGACGCGGCGGTTTCGCGCCGAACTCGTCCGCGCACTGCGTGAAGTGTGCGCCAGCGACCCGCAAGGACGGCGGTGGCTGCGCCTAGTTGTGCAAGGGTTGATATCGGCCGCAGCAGGCGGAAATCCAAGCGCAGCGCGGGAAATCGCCGACAGGCTTGATGGGCTGGTCGGGGCACGAACTCCCGAAGAGGAAGGACAGTCTGAAGCCGAAAGATTGGCTGCGCGTGCACAGCGGCTTACGCGCCTGCTGCCCGATGGCAGGCGGCAGGAAATTACCTTGCGCGTCGAGTACGGCCAGCGACCACGCGACCGTGCTGTACTCACAGGCGATGTGGATGCCAAGGACGCGAACATGGAGCGAGATGCGGATGTGGCCGCACAGTACCTGCCGTTGCCGAAGGAAAGGCTGAACTAGAGACTTCAGAAAACCCACGCAGATCGAGGCTTCGCGGAGCCGCTGTTTATGCGGCCCCCGCGCACTCACAAACGGATTCAGCAAGGTAATGTTTGTTGACGGGAGGATGAAACACCATGGCCACTACAGTAAGGACGTCGGAACCCAACCCCAACGCTGATGCCGCCACATCCACTCCCGCCGTCCTTGCTGCGCTCTGTGCGCGGCGCGACGAGCTGAACTCGCAATGGCAGCAAGCATCCCGCCGCGTCCAGGGTCTGCGGGCGGAGCTGACCGATGTCGGCGCGGCCCGCATCGCCGTCGCCGCGAAACTGAAACCCGGCCT
>DATNJE010000108.1:0-17548 GCA_035604095.1 Terriglobales bacterium | reverse complement strand
GCGGTGATGGCCGCCCTGGACTACATTAAGACACTGGACCCGCGGCCCGGTCTGCGCTACAACCGCACCGACGCGCGCTTGATCGAGCCGGACGTGGCTTTCGTCAAGCAGGGCGACGAGTGGGTGGTGGTGATGAACGATGAAGATGTGCCGCAGCTTCGTCTGAATCCCGCCTACCGGCGCTTGCTCAGCCGTGACGCCGCCGAGAAGGACGTGCGCACCTACGTCAAGGAGCGCTACAAGTCGGCCATTCAGCTCATCAAGAACATCGAGCAACGCAAGCAGACCATCGTGAAAGTGTGCTACGCCATCATCGGCCGGCAGCGCGACTTCCTGGACTTCGGCATCGACCAGCTCAAGCCCATGATGATCAAGGAAGTGGCGGAGGAGATTGGCGTGCATCCCTCCACCGTCAGCCGCGCCGTCGCCAACAAGTACGCGCACACTCCCCAGGGAGTGTTCGAGCTGCGCTACTTCTTCAGCGAGAGCGTGAACGGACCCGAGGGCTCCAACACCTCGCTCCTCATCCTCAAACGCCGGGTCAAGAAACTGATTGAGGAAGAGGATCCCGCCAGGCCGCTCACCGACGAGCAGATCACCCGCATTCTGCAGTCGCAGGGTATCCAGGTCACTCGTCGCACGGTCGCCAAGTATCGGGAGGATATGCACATCCCGAGCACCCACCAGAGGAGAGTGAAAAACTAGGCCTGAGTTCCCCCCAGCCGGTTCCGGCACGGGGCAAAGGAGGCTCAATGAACGTGGAATACACCGGCAGGCAGTACGAAGCCACTCCCGCCGTCCGCAAGCAGATCGATCAAGGCCTCTCCAAGCTGCAAAAAATCCTGGGCGCCGCATTTAAAACCAACGTCATTCTGGCGGCAGAGAAGCATCGCCACATCGCCGAAATTACCATTACCGTGCGTACCCATCCCATTGTCGGTATCGCCGAAGCCGGGGACATGAGTTCGGCGGTGGGCGAGGCGCTGGACCGCATCGAGCGCCAGGCCCTCAAGTACAAAGGGTGCTGGCGCGACAAGAAACGCCAGCCCAAGAAGAAGTGGAATGGAGAGGCCACGGCCGCCGAGCAACTGGCCGCCGTGGGAGAGAAAGTTTCGACCGCGGTGCCGGTAGTGGTGCACACTTATCCCGCGGTGGTGCGGACCGCAGAAGCGCATGTGACGCGCGACAACAGCTCTGTGGCCCTGCGCCCGCTCACCCTGGAAGAAGCCATCAAGGAAGCCGAGTTCCGCGACCGCGACGTGTTCGTATTTCGAGACAATCAGGGGCGGGTGAAAGTGCTTCACCGCACCAAAGACGGCCGGATGGAGCTGATCGAAGCGCCGTAGAAGCAGTTGCCAGTTGTCAGTTGCCAGTTTTGAACGGGGCACACCAAAGTGCCCCGTTTGGTTTTCAGGGCCTACATAAGCGAGTGTCGCCCCTCCGGGGCTGGCTCGTGTTACAAATGCCTACCCAGGCCTTGCGGCCTGGGCTATTGCATTTCGGCCCTTCGGGCCTCGCCACAGATGGCTCGCCGACCAGTGCTGCGCGGCAGATCGGGCATCGTCGCCGGGACGATTCGGCAGGCGCGGAGCGCCGGTATGCAATAGCCCAGACCGGGAGGTCTGGGTAGCCGAGCATGAAATCTCGCGAGCCCCGCAGGGGCGACACATGGCCCAAGAGGCGTGAGCCCAAAAGTCTCGGAAAGAATCCATGATGCGGGTATTCCGTCAACTTCTCTGGATTGTGCTCTTGCTGCCGTTGGCGGCAGGACAAACTACGCCACAACCCGCCGCCCCGTCGCCGCGCACTGCCGAGGAAAAGAAAAGCCTGGACAGCGAACTGCTCGACGCCGTGGAATACGACAACCGCCGCGAGGTCCAGCAACTGCTGGCGCAGGGCGCCGATGCCAATGCCCGCGACCAGCACGGGGTGACCGCGCTGATGAAGTCGGCGGAGGATATGGACGCAGAGTTGGCGCGTATGCTCATTGCTGCCGGCGCCGACGTCAACGCCCGCGATGCCGTAGGCATGACGGCGCTGCTGACCGCCGCCGATGATGGCAGTCCAGAGGTCCTGCGCCTGCTGCTGGCCCGGCGCGCCGACGTGGGTGCCCGCGACGCCAACGGCTGGAACGCGGTGATCCTTGCCGCCGATGCCCACCGCACCGACCTGGTTCGCATCCTGCTGGGCGCGAAAGCGGATTATTTCGCGCAGGACAAGATCGGCACCTCCGCCCTGATGATCGCTGCCGCGGGTGACGATCCCAGCACCGTGACGGTCTTGCTGGATGCCGCTGAAAGGGCCGACAAGCTCGCTGCCGGTAAGCCGCGGCCCGGCGCTCCCTCCCAACTGCGGCTCACGGTGGACGCGCGCGACCTGCGCGGCTGGACGGCCCTGCACCACGCTGCCGCCCGCGGCGCCGAGCGCACTGTCCGCCTGTTGCTCCAGCACGGCGCCGATCCCAACGCGGGACAAGGCGCGGGACCAACGCCGTTGTTGCTGGCCGCCGAGAGTGGCGATTCCGGGACGGTCGAGGCGCTCGTGGCTCACAAGGCGGATCCTAACGCGCCCGGTTCGAACGGTATCACCCCGCTGATCCAGGCGGCAGACGCGGGCAACACCGCCGCTGTCCGGTTGCTGCTGGAGCACGGCGCCAATCCCAACGTCCGCGCCCGCGATGGCCGCACTGCCCTGATGGAAGCGGCCGCCGCCGGCCACATCGACATCGTGCAGATGCTGCTCGTAAAGGGCGCCGACCCCAATGCGCGCATGGCGAACGGCGCCACCGTGCTGGCCCGCGCGTCGGCCAAGCCGCAGAATGAGCAGGTCATCGAGCTGCTGAAAAAGGCGGGAGCGAGATAAATCGCCGAAATCGCCGTCAGCAGAGCGTCGGACGTGAAACGTGAAACCTGCAACGTGAAACGCCTGCCAGCGTCTAATCCTGTAGTTCTGCTACCATCGAGCTTATGCCACGCAATTCTGCGAAGAGGAAGCCGCGCGCCGCTTCCAAGCCCGCTGCCGGGAGCGACGGGCGTCCGAGCTCACGCCGCCAGCCCGAGATGGTGCTGATCACCGGCATCAGCGGCTCGGGCAAGGGGTCGGCGCTCAAAGCGTTCGAGGACCTCGGCTACTATTGCGTGGACAACCTGCCGGTGGGCCTGATCCCGAATTTCGCCGAACTGGTGCTGCACTCTTCCGAGATCGAGCGTGCGGCGCTGGTGGTGGACGTCCGAGAAGGGCAGAGCCTGGACAAGCTGCCGGGCATCCTGCACTCGGTCAAGAAGCTGCTGCCGACGACCGTGGTTTACCTGGAAGCCACCGACGAATCTCTACTCCGCCGCTTCAGCGAGACGCGGCGTCCGCACCCTCTGGGAACGTCGTCGCCGGTGAAGGCGTCGCTCACCTCCGAGCGCCGCCGGCTTTCCACGCTGCGCACCCTGGCCGACGTGGTGATCGATACTTCCAAGTTCAACGTACACGAACTCCGCGCGCACCTCACCCAGCGCTTCCAGCGGCAATCCACGGACAAGAACATCCTGGTCTCCTGCGTGAGCTTCGGCTACAAGCAGGGCGTTCCGGAGGAAGCCGACTTGCTCTTTGACGTGCGCTTTCTGCCCAACCCGCACTTTGTACCCGAGTTCCGTTCCTATACCGGTCGGCACCCGCGGGTGGCCAAGTACATCCGCTCGTTCCCGCAGACTCGGGAATTCATCTCCCGCATCTCCGAACTGCTCATCTACCTGCTGCCGCACTACATCAACGAGGGCAAGAGCTACCTGACCATCGGCTTTGGATGTACGGGCGGGCAGCACCGTTCGGTGTTCATTGCGGAAGAAGTTTGCCAGCGGCTGGCCAAGGCGGGCTACCGGGTGAAGGCGATCCACCGCGACAGCCCGCGGTAGCCGCCAAGGTTCTTTCCGCGCGGGACCACAGCATGAACGGCTTAATCCAGTAAAATAGAGCCTTGCCCAGAATTCGCACCATTGTCGAGGCGCGATGCGGCGACTGATCCGGCTGCTCCACTACCTCCGCGGCTACCTCCCGCAGCTCCTGCTCTCGGTGCCGCTGGCCGCGGGCGTAGGCGCTGCCGACGCCTTCCGCCTTCTGCTCATCGGCCCCATCCTCGACCGCGTTCTGCGGCCGGACGCGGGCAGCCACGCCATCGCGCTGGCGCGCCTTCCCGGCACCCACTACACCCTGTACCTGCAGCAGTTCGTTCCGGAACACTTCAAGAACGCCTGGACCATGGTAGCGTTCGCGATGGTGATGGCCACGCTGGTCAAGGGAATCTGCGATTATGCCAGCACCTACCTCGTGTACTACGCTGGGTTCGGCCTGATCACCGACCTGCGCAACGACCTGTACAACGCCATCCTGCGCCGCTCGGTCGGTTTTTTCTCGCGTTATTCCACCGGCACCCTGCTCTCCACCATCGTCAATGACGTGGAGCGCGTCCAGGTCGCGATGGGCTCGGTGCTGGCGGAATCCCTGCAGCAGGTGTTCGTGCTGCTCTTCATGGTGTACGTGGTGATTTCGCTGGGCGGCAAGCTGGCGTGGGTGCTGCTGCTGTTTGTCCCCTTTATCATCGTTTCCGCGGGTCGGATCGGCAAGCGCGTGCGCCACACTACCCGCCGCGGCCAGGACAAGCTGGCCGATGTGCAGAACATTCTCCACGAGACCATCACCGGCAATCGCATCGTGAAGGCCTTCGGCACCGAGCTGTGGGAGAGCCTGCGCTTCCACGGCGCCTCGCGGCGGCTGTTCCGCGCCAACATGCACTCGGTGCGCGCCATCGCCCTGAGTTCGCCGCTCATGGACCTGTTCGGCGCGGTCGCCATCGCCCTGCTGCTGCTGCTGGGCCGCGATCGCATCAATCACGGGGTGTTCACGCCCGGCACCTTCTTGGCGTTCCTCTTCGCCATCTTTAAGATGTACGAACCGGTGCGAAAGTTCGCGTTCTACAACAACAGCTTCCAGCAGGCGCTGGGCGCTTCCGCCACCCTGTTCTCCTTCATGGACGAGAAGGACGATGTTCACGAAAAGCCGCACGCGGCTACGCTGCGGGGTTTCACGAGCAGCGTCCGCCTCGAGCACGTGAACTTTTCCTATACCAGCAACGGCGAAGGCGACCGCGAGGTGCTGCGCGACATCGGGCTGGAGGTGAAAAAGGGCGAGGTGCTGGCCATCGTGGGCTCGAGCGGCGCCGGCAAGAGCACCCTGGTGCACCTGATTCCGCGCTTCTTCGATGTGACCGGCGGTCGCATCCTGATCGACGGCCACGACGTGCGCGACGTGACCCTGGCGTCGCTGCGACGGCAGATCGGCATCGTGACCCAGGACACCATTCTCTTCAATGACACCGCCCGCAACAACATCGCCTACGGACAGCCGCACGTATCCGACGGCGCCGTGATCAAGGCCGCCACGGCCGCCCTGGCCCACGACTTCATTCAGAAGCTGCCCGAGGGATACGACACCATCATCGGCGAGCGCGGGTTGACCCTTTCCGGCGGGGAGCGCCAGCGCCTCGCCATTGCGCGCGCCCTGCTGAAGAACGCTCCCATCCTGATTCTGGACGAGGCCACCTCGGCGCTGGACAGCGAATCCGAAGCTCTGGTGCAATCGGCGCTGCAGAACCTGATGGTCGGGCGCACGGTGTTCGTGATCGCGCACCGGCTCTCCACCGTCCGCCGCGCCGACCGCATCGTGGTGCTGGAGAACGGCCAGATCGCCGACATCGGCACCCACGAAGACCTGCTCACCCGCCTGGGAACCTACCGCCGGCTGTATGATCTGCAGTTCCTCGATATGGAGCAGTACAAGATAGCCGCAGTTCCGGAAAAATAGCCCATGCCCATCCGCTCCATGACCGCTTTCGCCCAATTCAAGGGGCAGGTGCGCCCGGATGCGGCCTTCACGCTGGCGCTTAAGTCGGTGAACCACCGTTTTCTGGATCTCCATCTGCGCATGCCGCCGCAATCGGACGCGCTGGAGATCAAGTTGCGCCGGCTGCTGAAAGAGAAGATTGCGCGTGGGCATGTGGAGCTGACGCTGGCCCTTGACGGCGCCGGGGCCGCACCGCTGGCGGTGAACCATGAGCTGGTGGGCGGCTACGTGAACGCTTTCCGGCACGCCGCGCGCGAGCTGGGTATCGCCGGCGAGCCCGACCTCAATGCCGTGCTCAGGATGCCGGGGGCGCTCAGCGTGGGCGAAACCGAATTCGATGCGGAGAGCGAAGCCCGCGTGCTCGCAGGATTGGCGGATGCCATCGCCCAGCTCGACCACATGCGCATGGAGGAAGGACACGGCATCGAGCGGGAACTGCGCGAGCGCATGGCCCGCCTGCGCAGCGCCGCGGCGGAGGTGGAGAAGCATCGCGGCGGAGTTTCGCGCGCCTACCTGGAAAAAATTCAATCCCGCCTGAAGGAGCTGATCGGCGGCCACGCCGACCAGGACCGCATCCTGCAGGAGGCCGCGCTGCTGGCCGAACGCAGCGACATCCAGGAAGAGATCGTCCGCCTCAGCAACCACATCCAGCATTTTCTGGGAGTGTTGGAAGCCGGCGGCGAAGCCGGCAAAAAGCTGGATTTCCTGCTGCAGGAGATGAACCGCGAGGCCAATACCCTGCTGTCGAAGACCTCGGGCGTCTCCGGCGAAGGCCTGCGCATCACCGAGCTGGGCCTGTCGATGAAAGCGGAGATCGAGAAAGCGCGCGAGCACGTGCAGAACGTGGAATGACCACCGTCTACATCATCTCGGCGCCATCGGGTTCGGGGAAATCCACCCTGGTGAATGAGCTGCGCAAGGCGGTCGGCAATCTGGAGTTTTCCGTCTCCTACACCACGCGCTCGCCGCGCGGCAGCGAGCAGAATGGCCACGAGTATTTCTTCATCTCGCGCGACGAGTTCGAGCGCCTGCTGGCGGAAGACGCGTTGCTGGAGCACGCTGACGTCTTCGGCAACTACTACGGCACGGCCAAACGATTTCTCCAGGGCGCCAGCGAGCGCGGCAGCGACCTGCTGCTCGACATCGACGTCCAGGGTGAGCGGCAGGTAAAGCAGAAGATCCCCGATGCGGTGAGCATCTTCATCCTGCCGCCGACGCGCAAGGAGCTGGAGAGCCGCCTGCGCCGGCGCAGCCAGGCCGAGGGCATGCTGTCGGAGGAAGTCATCCAGCGGCGGCTGGTGACCGCGGCCCGGGAGATTGAGAATTACAAGAATTACGACTATATTTTAGTGAACGACCAGCTTGAGCAATCCATCGACGAGCTGAAGGCCATTGTGCTGGCCGAGCGGGTTCGCCGCTCGGGTGGACCGCATTCCGCCGAAGAAGAAAAATGGCTGGTCACCGCGGAGCGTCACCAGCAGGCCAATATGCGCCCGGCGCTCCGGCCCATCCTGGAGTCTTTTGCATTGTCCGCAACTCCCGGTGGGCGCTGATTTGGAAGTGAAAGAGGTTATCGCATGAAGCTGATGGACGGCTTCGACAGCAACTATCGTTATATCCTGGTCGCCGCGCGCCGCGCCCGTCAACTGCAGTCGGGATCGCGCCCCATGGTGGATACCCATTCCCGCAAGCCTTGCAAGATCGCGCAGGAGGAAATCGCCGCCGGCAAGGTGAAGTGGACGACGGAGGCGCCGCGCTCGCCCGCCGATGTCGCCAGCGAACTCCTGGAGCAGGTGATTACCAAGGGCGAGGCGTAGTTATCCGGGACTGTCATCCATGAAGATCGCACTCGGGGTCAGCGGAGGGATCGCGGCCTATAAGGCGGCGGAACTGGTGCGCCAGCTCCAGGACCGCGGCGTCCGCGTGCAGGTGATTATGACCGCGGCGGCGCAGGAGTTCGTGCGGCCGCTGACTTTTGCCGCGCTCAGCGGTGAAAAGGTCATCACTGATCTTTTCGGCGCCGGCGCTGAACAGCCCAACATCGACTCCGCGGTCGAGCACATCGCGGTCGCCCAGTCGATCGACGCCCTGGTGGTCGCGCCTGCCACCGCCGATGTCCTTGCCAAGTTTGCGCAGGGCATCGCCACCGACTTCCTTTCCACGCTCTACCTGGCTACCACCGCGCCCGTCGTGGTCGCGCCCGCCATGAACGTCAACATGTGGGAACACTCGGCGACCCGCGCCAATGTTGAAATCCTTAAGCAGCGCGGAGTGCGCGTGGTCGAGCCCGATGCCGGCTATCTTGCCTGCGGCATGACCGGCCCGGGCCGTCTGGCGGCGAACGAAACCATCGTCGCTGCGGTGATGCAGGCGCTGGGCGCGGCCCAGGACCTCGCCGGTGAAACCGTGCTGATCACCGCCGGACCGACCCGCGAGCCCATTGATCCGGTGCGCTATATCGGCAACCGCTCCAGCGGCCGCATGGGATACGCCCTGGCGGAAGCGGCACTGCGCCGCGGGGCGCGCGTGGTGCTGGTGAGCGGTCCGACGGCGCTCCAGGCGCCGGGCGCTGCCGAGGTGGTCGCGGTTGAGACCGCCGAAGAGATGCGGCAGGCCGTCCTCTCGCGGCTGAATGACGCAACCATCATCATCAAGGCCGCTGCCGTGGCCGACTACAAGCCAAGACAGCGCTCGCTGCAGAAGATCAAGCGCAAGGGAGCACTGTCGCTGGAGCTGGAGCCGACTTCCGACATCCTGGCGGAAGTGGCGTCGAAGCGAAGTTCGCAGATTGTCGTGGGCTTCGCGGCCGAGACCGAGAACGTGCTGGAGAACGCCCGCCGGAAGCTGGCGTCCAAGTCGCTCGATGCCATCGTGGTGAACGACGTCTCGCGCAAGGGCATCGGCATGGATTCCGAGCGCAACGCGGTTACCATCATCACGCCCGCCGAGACCATCGACGTTCCCGAGACTACCAAGTGGGAAGTCGCGCACCGCGTGCTCGATGCGGTGGTACGCATCAAGCAGCAGCGGTCCGAGACCGTGCCCGCCGGCACCCGTCGCTGATGGACTCCCGCACGCAGCTGCTCCTCACCGCCCGCCTGCAGTATTACCGCGATCTGGAGATTTACGATTTCTATCGCAGAGACGTTGCAGTCTCTACAGTTGAGCAACCGGAGACCATGCCGATTTCTACCCGCATCGCCACGCCCGAAGACCTTTTTGTCGCGCCCAAGCCTGAGGCCGCAGCCGCCGATCGTGCCGAGGCGCTAAGACTCATCAAGGAAGACCTGGGCGAATGTACGCGCTGTGTGCTGGCACGCCAGGGACGGAAGACCATCGTCTTCGGCGAAGGCGATCCCGACGCCGAACTGATGTTTGTCGGCGAAGGGCCGGGCGCGGATGAAGACGAGCAGGGGCGTCCCTTCGTCGGACGCGCCGGGCAGTTGCTCAACAAGATGATTGAGGCCATGGGCCTGAAGCGCGAGCAGGTTTATATCGCGAACGTAGTGAAATGTCGCCCGCCGGGAAACCGCACGCCAGAGCGCGAAGAGATCGAAACCTGCTCACCTTTTCTGCTGCGCCAGATCGCCGTGATCCAGCCGAAGGCGGTTGTCGCCCTGGGCGCGGTGGCGGCGCGCTGCCTGCTCGGCCTGAACGAGCCCATGGCCAGGCTGCGTGGCCGGTGGTTCGATTTCCGCGGCACGCGTTTGGCCGTTACCTACCATCCTGCGTTTCTGCTGCGGGATCCCCGCCAGAAAAAAGAAACGTGGAAAGACCTGCAGATGGTGATGGAGTACCTGGGGCTCAAGCCGGGCCGGAGCCCGGAGTAATTCTAAGCATCCTCTGCGCCCTTCTGTGTTTAAACTAACCTTCCGCCCATGCCGCAATTCTGCGATGTCGCGCTTCCCGTCCCGCTGGAAACCTGTTTCACCTACCGGCTGAACGGTGCGGAGCCGGTGGTCGGCGGACGCGTGCTGGTGCCCTTCCGCAACCTGCGGCTGCCGGGCGTGGTGACCGCGCTGCACGACCGCGCGCCGTCGGTCGAGGCCAAGCACGTCCTTGAAATCCTCGACGCCGCCCCCGTGCTCGATCCCGAATTGATGCGCCTGGGCGAATGGATCTCCCACTACTACCTGGCGCCGCTGGGCGAGGTCTTCCGCACCATGCTGCCTCTGGGAGCGGAGGTAAGGCGCGCGCGGGCCTTGCGCATCACCGAGGCGGGATGGGCGGCGCTGCACGAATCGGCAGAGCGGGGATCGTCGCGGCGATCCAAGAAGAGCGCCGACGACCAGATGCTCGAATACCGCGTCCTCGACTACCTTGCCGCGCGCGACGGCGCGCGCGAACAGCTCCTGCGCACCGCCCTTCGCGCCGGCCGAGAGCTGTTGGCCGGGCTGGTGCGCAAGGGATGGATTACTGTCGAGGATGTTTCCAGCTCGCACGATGCGCGGCGCATGCGCCGCGTCGTTCAATTGAAAGAGGTCAGCGGCAAGCTCAATGCGAATCAGCAGAGGATCGTGGAGACTCTGGCTGCCGCCGGCGGTCGCGCCCCGGTGGAGCACCTGCGCAGCCTCGAGGTGCCGCAGACCACGCTGGCGACGCTGGCGAGACGCGGCATCGTGGAAATCCTCAAAGAACCGGCGGAGTTCTCCGTTTCCCGGCTTGAAACTAAGCCGGCGCTCGATTTTCCGCTCAATCCGGCGCAGGCGGCGGCTCTCGAACAGATTCGCAAACGGGTCGAGGAGAAACGGTTCTCGGTCACGCTGCTGTTCGGCGTGACCGGCTCGGGCAAGACGGCGGTCTACTTGGCGGCCATGCAGGATGTGCTGGCGGCGGGCCGGTCGGCGATCCTGCTCGTTCCGGAGATTGGTCTGACGCCGCAGGCCGCCGCCAACCTGCATGAGATTTTCGGAGACCAAGTGGCAATCCTGCACTCCGCGCTCTCCGATGCCGAGCGGGCCGAGCAGTGGCACCGCATCCGCAACGGCAATGCGCGGGTGGTCGTGGGCACGCGCTCGGCGGTGTTTGCGCCGGTGCGCGATCTCGCCCTGATCGTCGTGGACGAGGAACAGGACAGCTCCTACAAGCAGGAAGAGATGCCGCGCTATCACGGCCGGGACGTGGCCGTGATGCGAGGGAAGCTCTGCGGCGCGGCCGTGGTGCTGGGTTCGGCCACGCCGGCCATGGAGTCGTTCCATAACGCGCAAAGCGGCAAGTACGCTTTGCTGGAGTTGCGGGAGCGCGTTGAGCAGCGCCCGCTGCCGGAAGTCGAGCTGGTGGACATGCGCGCCGAGTTCCAGCAGACCGGCGAAGAACATGTCTTCTCACACCGGCTGGTGGAGGAGATTCGCGACCGGCTCACGCGCGGCGAGCAGGCCATGATCCTGCTCAACCGCCGCGGATACTCGCCCGTCGTGCTCTGCCGCTCCTGCGGCGAGACGGTGCAGTGCAGGAACTGCGCTATCGCGCTCACCCACCATCGCCGGGCGCAGCGTCTGATGTGCCACTACTGCGGCTACCAGGCGCCGGTGCCCAAAGTCTGTCCCAAATGCGCAAGCGAGTACATCTTCTTTCTTGGCACGGGCTCGGAGAAGCTGGAAGACCTGCTGCACGGTGCGTTTCCCACGGCGCGTATCGGACGGCTCGACCGCGACACGGTGCGCGGCCGCGGCGATTTCGAGCGCGTGCTCTCCGCGCTCCACGCCGGTGAACTCGATCTGCTGGTGGGCACGCAGATGATCGCCAAGGGCCACGATATCCACGGCGTCACGCTGGTGGGCGTGGTCGGCGCGGATTTTGCCCTCGGCTTTCCCGACTTCCGGGCCGCGGAGCGCACCTTCCAACTGCTCACCCAGGTCGCCGGGCGCGCCGGGCGCGGCTCGACGCCGGGCAAGGTCATCCTGCAGACGTATTTCCCCGAGCACTACGCCGTCCGCTTCGCCGAGCGGCACGACTACCGCGGGTTTTACGAGAAAGAGCTGCAGTACCGCCGCTGGATGCACTATCCGCCATTCACCGCGCTGGCCAACGTGCTGGTGCGCTCGGACGAACTGGTGCAGGCGCTGAAGTATTCCGGGATGCTGGGCCGCTGGCTGGAGAAGAATCCGCCGCAGGGCGTGCGCGTGCTGGGCCCGGCGTCGGCGCCGCTGGCGCGGCTGAAGAGCGAATACCGCTATCACTTCATCCTGAAGTCACAGAGCCGGGAGCGGCTGAACGCCGTGCTGCGCGCCCTGCTGGACTTTGCCGCCGCCGAAAAAATCCCGCGCGGCAAGCTGGTGGTGGACGTGGACCCGGTGTCGCTGCTGTAGTTTTTTCGCGGCGAACACCTCACCTGAACAGGGAGAGCAGGCCGGCGTCGCGAAATGGCGCTGGAACGAAGGTCAGCACCAGCATGACGACCGCCAAGGCAGCAAGCAGCTTCCGGTCACCGTCCAGCGCCGGCTCCAGTGGAACGGGGGGATGCCGCCTGCCCGTCGCCATCAGCAGCACCGACCACAACAGCCATCCGTACCAGAAGAGGGTCATGACCACCAGCAGCGCCACCGTGATGCGTGAGATCCTGCGGTGAATGCGCGGCGCGACTGAATAGACGATGTGGCCGCCGTCGAGCTGGCCTCCAGGCAGCAGGTTGAGCGCGGTGGCAAACATTCCTACCCAGGCGGCGACCGCCGTGGGATGCAGATAAACCTGCTGCAGCCCCAGGTGCAGGTGACTGCCCGCCGGCTGCAACACCGCCATGGCGCCGTGCACCAGGTAAAAGATCAGCGGGTATCCGAACTGGATGTCGGATCCCGCGGCCGCATGGGCCATGGGCTTCGAGAAGGTCAGCGCAAAGGCCAGCACCAGCACCGCAACCACAAATCCGGCGATTGGTCCGGCGATTCCTATATCGAACAGAGCAGCTCGTGAGCGGATCGGCGAGCGTATCCGTATAAACGCCCCGAAGGTGCCGAACAGCGTAGGTGCCGGGAGGAAGAAGGGCAGCGTGGCCCAGACGCGGTAGCGCACGCAAAAGAGGAAGTGTCCCATCTCGTGCGCCAGCAGGATCAGCAGCAGAGTGGCGGAGAAGGGAATTCCCAGCAGCAGGTGCGAGGGATTGCCCACCGCCCATCGCCACGGGAAGATCGAATCCTCCAGAGAGAACGCCGGCAGGTTGTGATCGAAGTTGTATTGCAGGCGCGCTCCCACCACCAGCGTGGTGAAGATAGTCAGCAGGAGCAGCAGGGCATGCAGCCAGTATCGCCGCTTCAGAGGCGGAGGCGCGACGAACACTTCCACCGGCCGGTACAGCTCGAAGGTGGAAGAGGTCAGCGGCGGATTGGGTTCAGACATGGAAGCAAGGCCCAGAGGTTCGGCGCACGCCCGGGTGCGAGACGCCGGGTTCTAGTCGATCGATTGCAGTTCCTTGCCGGGCTTGAAGCGCACCGCCTTGCCGGGAGGGATGTTGACCTCGGCGCCGGTGCGCGGGTTGCGGCCGATGCCGGTCTTGCGCGGGCGCACGTTGAACACCCCGAACCCGCGCAGTTCGATGCGGTCTCCCCGGGACAGGGCTTGCTTCATGCCCTCGAAGACGGTCTCGACCGCCAGCTCCGCCTTGGTCTTGGTGATGCCGGTCTTGGTCACCACTTCATTGATGATGTCGAGCTTGATCACGCGCTACTCCACAGCCTTGGTTTGCGACCCCTCAGCCTCGAAAGTCGCCAAGTATCAGATGCTAGAGGAGATAGCGACCATTGTCAACGGCGGGTAGTGGGTCCACTAGCCAGTTGGTGTCGCTGTGGCGCTGTTGCGGTCGGAGAATCCGTGTCCGAGTCGCCGGAGGGCGGTCCAGACCGAAAGGGCAGAAGTTCCTGCGAGGCGTGCCCCATATCGCGCAGGAACTGCGGATACGTGTACCGGCGTGAAAAGTACGAGAACTTCTTGAGATCATAGTAGTCTCGGTGGGTCATAAACATCCGGGACAGGTAGCGCGATAAAGCCCAACTGCTCTCGTAGTCAATCGAAGGGCTCAGGTGAAGATGAGTAACGCCGCTCGACTCCAGGGACGTGGAATCCACTGCGGAAGCGCCGAGCAGTGCCAACTCCTCCAGATCGCGCCGCGCTTCGTCGCCGTGGCCGTAGACCACAATCGGGGCAACTGAAACTCCCTTGATGCATTCTCGGTGCTTATCTAGCCAGTCGGTCGTTTCTGCTAGTGTTTCTGGGGTCTCGCCCGGATACAGCAAAACATTCACCTTGGTCCAGATACCATTATCCCTGCACTGTCGTAGGAGTTCCGATGCTCTCCGTAGATACAGCTGTGAGTTGCCGCTCTTCTTCATGCGGAGAAGCTGCCTAGGGCTTGCGCTCTCAAGACCAAGATCAACCACGCGGAGGCCAGCCTCAGCCAGTCGCCTCAGTGCTGGAGTCGTCAGCGCGTCGACACGTGTTTCGCAACGCCACGCGAATCTCAGCCCTGACTTCTTGGACCCTTCGGCCAACTGCGCTGCCCACCGTTCTGTCGCCAGGAAGAATGACGCCTCAAAATAGAAGTTGATGCTTGTGGTGTTATAGATGTCGAACGCGGCTGCGACAGCTGAGACGACATCATCAGCGGCCCGAATTTGTCCCAGCGGTGCGAGACGTTCTTCGCAGAAACGGCAGCCCATCCCACAGCCACGAGACACTTCGATGCTGGGCTGAAAGTCGGGGAAATCTTGATCGAGAGCGTAGTCGAGCTGGATGAACTTGGAGGCAGAGGGTTCGATGCCCGCGGGGCCGGTGGGACACTCGCGCTTGACCGTTTCCAAGAACAGCCGTGCCCACGGAATTGAGATAAAGCTAGGTAAGGACAGGAGCAGCAGGGGGGAATCCTGCGAACAATCCCGCAGTAAGCGTTCGGCAACTACATCAGGAGCACAAAACCCTCCATGAAGCATTTGCACCGGGTACCCTTTTCTAGCCAAAATTGTGCCCAGCGTCAAGAGTCCGTAGTTGAGGTACCGATGCCTTCGCGCAGCCATGTGGTCTGTCTTCTTGGGGGCGAGCAGACCAGCAGAAACAAGAACTGTTTTATTATTCATCACGGCGCAGGATTCTTGTTCGAGTAGATGAGCTCACAGTACTCTGAACTGTGGAAGATGCACTCCATGTGTTTGATAACGCAGCGGCCAAGTACGGAGTGCGCGCCCACGTGTATTGTAGGATCCTGGCCACTATCGACGCCGGCCAACATCGGGAAGAAAAACACGTCATCATCAATAACGAAGCATGTTGAAAAGCATATTGAACGAAGTATCATTACTTCCAGATCGCCGACATTTGCGCCTGACGGCAGTTGCCTTAGGGTTTCCAACGGCCCATCTTCAAAGTATTGTTTCCATTTCGTCTCAGGCGGCGCCTGCTGCTCCAGACGCATTTGCAGGTTTATCCCAGTATCACGACCCCCGGCCCAGCTAACCTCAAAGGAAGGATCGGCGAAGACAATCTTAATTTTGATCGATACCGAGCAGTTCAGTGCCGGCTCAAGCCTATAGAAATGGGAATTCACGAACCTACGATTGGTGATTGCCCATATGCGGCTAGATGCGCCATCTAGCAATTTCTCGTACAGGGCAAGGGCATCTGCCCCGCCGCGTTGACGGTAGATATCCTTTATGCCAAAGCCCCCGTGTATGCTTTCGAAGTATTTCTGTTCAACACTCGCCGGCGCGTGCTTAAGAGCCAGCAGCAGGTTCATAACCAAAAGAAAGACGGCTGACGCCAGTAGCGAGCCCACGACTTTCAGCACGATGTCCTTTGGAAGTCCCCAGATCTTCCAGTAATCCTGCTGATCCTTAAATCAGAAACACGAACACATGGGAATTCCGGCTTTGTAGTGGGTCGCGATCTCCTGATGCAACAATCGGGGAATGCAAGATCGTGAACTGTACCGACAGATTCTGGGGATTGAAGCGCCCTGGGTCGTGGAACGAGTGGAACTGAAGCTAGCAGAGGGCGAAGTGCACGTATATCTGGAGCACCAGGAGATGGCGAGTTGGGCATGCCCGGAATGTGGAGCGAGTTGCCAGGTGTATGACCATCAAGCCGAGCGGCAATGGCGGCATCTGGACACATGCCAATATCAGACCATTCTGCACGCCCGGCCACCGCGGACCGAGTGCGCCGAGCATGGGGTGCGGGTTCTGAAGTTGCCGTGGGCCGAGCCGTCGAGCCGGTTCACGGCGCTGTTGGAACGGCTGGTGATTGACTGGCTCAGAGCGGCGAGTCAGAAGGCGGTGGGTGAGCAGTTGGGACTGAGCTGGGACGAGATCCACGGGATCATGGAGCGTGCGGTGGAGCGGGGCTTGGAACGGAGGCAAGCTGAGCCTTTGCCGCTGCTGGGAGTAGACGAAAAGGCGTTTCGGAAAGGGCACAAGTATTTCACGCTGGTGAATGACCTCGAGCGGTCGCGTGTGCTGTACGTGGCCGAAGATCGCACCCAGGCAAGCTTGGATGGATTCTGGGAAACTCTGACGGAAGCGCAGCGCGAGAGTATCGAGGCCGTAGCCATGGACATGTGGGATCCCTACGTGGCCTCGGTGAGTGGGCACCTGAGGGAGGGGAGCAAGAAGATCGTCTATGACAAATTTCATATTGCCAAGCATCTGGGCGATGCGGTGGACAAAGTACGGCGCCACGAGAACCGCACGCTGCGAGCGGCTGGCGATGATCGTCTGACCGGGACACGCTACGATTGGTTGCGGAACCCGGCGGCGATGGAACCGGCCGATCGCAAGGCCTTTGCCGAATTACGCCACAGCGGGCTGAAGACAGCACGTGCCTGGGCTCTGAAAGAAACGGCGATGGCGTTGTTCAGTTACCGATACGAGCGGCCAGCGCGGAAACATTTTCGTTGGTGGCATGGCTGGGCGGTACGCAGTCGGCTGCGCCCCATGCTCGAGGTGGCGAGGACGTTCAAGCGACGCTTCGAGAACATCATCACCTATCTGCGCCACCGCGTCACGAACGCTGCCAGCGAATCCATCAATGCCAAGATCCAGTGGGTGAAGTACACGGCGCGCGGTTTCCGCAACAAGAAGAACTTCGGAATAGCAATCCTATTCCACTGTGGAGGTCTGGACCTGGCTCCTTAAGCCACTAAAATGCCGGAAGAGCCATTTCTTGAGGGTGGCTGCTCGTATTTGGGCAGTGGCCATATACAGGCAGTCAACCGGAGTGGCCCTCCCACTTAGGCCGAAATAAGCCTATATCCGACAAACACTTAAGCAGCGGCGCGTCTGGTACTTGAGCTGCCTTGCAGTTTAATGCGCGCCTATTCCGGTTTTGTTAGGCATGAACATGCGATATGCAAATGCAAGGAGGAGGCGAGATGGAGCCAATAGAAATCGGTAGAAAAGGGGTGGTAGCTCCCACGGAGAAAATCAGCGGGCCGCGTGTCGAACTGTCTGAGGTCAAATTGCGCGAGAAAGGCCGCGGCTATCAGATCCTCATTGAAAAGACACGGGGGCTGGACCCGATCTGCACCGCAGTAGTGCACCCGGTTGATGCAGTTTCGCTTGTTGCGGCGATCGAGGCTGCGAAAGAAGGTCTGATCGTGCCGGTGCTCGTTGGCCCAGAAAAGAAGATCCGCGCGGCTGCGGAACAGGCCAACATCGATCTGGCTCCTTACGAGATAGTTCCG